>CACEEJ010000004.1 GCA_902558545.1 uncultured Pelagibacteraceae bacterium
GCAGGATATACGGAAGATATATTTCCATATACGAATAATATTTATCAAAAAGATGGTGGAACCCACTTGTTGGGATTCAGAAGTGCATTAACTAGGGTAGTTAATAAATATGCCAATGAAAATAATTTACTAAAGAAAAATAAATTAGCAATCTCGGGTGATGATATTAAGGAAGGACTAACTTGTGTACTTTCAGCTAAAATCCCTGATCCAAAATTTTCATCTCAGACAAAAGATAAGCTAGTTTCATCAGAAGTAAGAATGATTGTAGAGACATTAGTAAATGAAAAATTATCAATTTGGTTTGATCAAAATCCTTCTATTGCAAAAATTATTTTAGCTAAAGTTATTCAAGCTGCGATGGCTAGAGATGTTGCTAGAAAAGCAAGAGAAAATGTAAGAAGAAAAGGAGCTCTTGAATTAAGTGGTCTTCCTGGAAAATTAGCTGACTGTCAAATTGGCAAACAAGAAGGAACCGAATTATTTATTGTAGAGGGGGATTCTGCGGGTGGATCTGCAAAACAAGGAAGAAATAGAGCAAATCAAGCAGTTTTACCTCTTAGAGGTAAAATACTTAATACTTATGTAGAAGATTTTAATGTTAAAAAAAATGGAAACGGCAATGGCAATGGTTCTGATCAAAGAACAAAGGCTTTGTCTAAAATGATTTCTTCAAATGAGATAGTTACCTTGATTAATGCGCTTGGTTTAGATCCAAAAGCACAAGAGATTGATCTAAAAGATTTAAGATATGGAAAAATTATTATTATGACGGATGCTGATGTAGACGGATCCCATATAAGAGCTCTTCTGCTAACTTTCTTTAACAATGCGCCATTTAATAAATTAATTGAAAATGGTCATGTTTATTTAGCACAACCACCGTTATTTAAAATTAACAAAGGCTCAAAAGGAATTTATATAAAAGATGAGAAGGAGTTAGAAGATTATATCGTAAATAATAATAAAGAGTTAAAAAAAATTAAAAAAGGATCTAAAGATTATTCGAAAAAAATTGATGAAGAAAAATCTAAAATGAATATCCAAAGATTTAAAGGTCTTGGAGAAATGAACCCAGAGGAATTATGGAACACTACATTAGACCCAGAAACAAGAAATTTACTACAAGTACAATACTCAAAAGATTTGAAAAAAGATCAAAGTTTAATTCATACTTTGATGGGAAACGATGTGGCATTAAGAAAAGATTTTATAGTTTCTAATGCTATAAATGTTAGAAATCTTGATATTTAAAAATGAAGTTCTTTGAAACTTCAAAATATCATTCCTTTAAAAAATCAACTTATATAACTCTTAGATGGATCGGAATTATTGGACAATTAATTGCAGTAAATTTTGTATATTTATTTCTAAATTCTAGTTTTGATTTTACTACCTCAAATTTAGTTATATTTTTAGGAATATTAAGTAATTTATATTTAATTTTTATTTATAAAAAAACACAATTATCAGATAGATCTGCTTTTATCTTTCTACTTATAGATATTTTACAATTAGGTGTCCTTCTTTATTTGTCAGGGGGAATAACTAATCCATTTGTAATTTTTATATTAATACCAAGTGTTTTTTCTTCATCGAATTTAAGCTTAAGAACTAATACTTTGTTAGTAATCTTAACCATAATTATAATTATATTTTTAACTTTTAATTATCAAGATTTGCCAATTAATTTAAATAGTGATTTTCATAATAATCATTATTTTTATTATTCTATCCCAGTTTCTTTGATTATCGCCTTAGTATTTTTAAATTTTTTTGCAATGTCATTTGGCACACAATCTAGATTAAGAAAAGAGGCATTAGGAAAAATGGAAGAGGTAATGGCTAAAGAACATGAACTTTTATCTTTAGGTGGTCAAGCTGCTGCAGCTGCACATTCTTTAGGTACACCACTTTCCACAATAACAATAATTACACATGATTTAATGAAACAATTTAAAGGTCAAAAAGATTTGGAGAAAGATATAGAGTTATTAAATAGCCAAGTCGAGCGATGCAATGAAATTTTAAAGAGATTAACTTTAAATCCTGTGGAGGAAGATGAATTTATTGATAAAGATATTAACATTCGAGATTATTTGCATGAAATTATCTCTTCATTTAAGGAAATAAGTAAAAAGGAATTTGTTTTCAATTTTGATCAAGATTCAAACCCAAAAAAAATAAGTAAATCTATTGAAATAGTTTATGGATTAAGAAACTTTATAGGAAATGCAAACAAATTTGCCAAAAATTCTATTTTTATTAATTTAAAAAGTGACAGTGAATTTACAGAGCTCACAGTAGAAGATGATGGTAATGGTTATCCACGAGATATTATATCGAAAATTGGAGAACCATATTTAAAATCAAATTATTCAAAAGATAAGTCTAAAGAGGGTTTAGGACTAGGGCTGTTTATTGGAAAAACTTTATTAGAAAAAAATTTTGCATCAGTCAATTGTAGAAATTCGAAAACACGTAGTGGTGCTGAAGTTATTATTAGATGGAAGAATAAAGAATTATTTAATATTTAATGGTATTTGTTCTTTGTTTCAAATAATGAGCTTAATTGAGATATCATAACATCTCCTAATTCATTTACGTCAGTAATTTTAATAGCTTTATTGTAATATCTTGAAACATCGTGACCAATTCCTATAGCCAATACTTCAATATCCGATTTATTTTCAATAAATTTTACAATCTTTTTTAAATGTTTTTCCAAAAAATCACCTGAATTTACAGAAAGAGTTGAGTCATCTACAGGGGCTCCATCAGAAATAACCATTAATATTTTTCTTTCCTCTTTTCTCTTTTTTATTCTGTTATAGGCCCACGATATAGCTTCTCCATCGATGTTCTCTTTGAGTAATCCTTCTTTAAGCATTAGCCCTAAATTATTTTTCGCCTGTCTCCAATGTGTATCTGCTCCTTTGTAAATTATATGTCTTAGGTCGTTCAATCTTCCTGGTGTTTTAGGTTTGGAATTTTTGGTCCATAATTCTCTACTTTGTCCACCCTTCCAATTTTTAGTTGTGAAACCTAAAATTTCAACTTTAACAGAGCACCTTTCTAGCGTTCTGGATAAAATATCTGCACAAATAGCTGCAATAGTGATTGGTCTTCCTCTCATGGATCCAGAATTATCAATGAGTAGAGTCACTACTGTATCTTTAAAATCTAAATCTTTTTCTTTTTTAAATGACAAAGAATTATATGGATCCATAATAATTCTTGGAAGTTTTGAACTGTCTAATAATCCTTCCTCTAAATCAAATTCCCATGCTCTATTTTGTTTTGCAAGCAATTGTCTTTGAAGTTTATTAGCAAGTTTTGTTATAATATCTTGAAAGCCTATTAATTGTTGATCTAAATTTTTTCTTAGTTTTGTTGCTTCATCAGCATTTTCTAGATTTTCAGCTTTTACAACTTCATCAAACTGAGTTGTAAATATTTTATAATCTAAATTGATATTATCTATTTTTTTTTGAACTACTTGTTCTGAACTTTGTTCATCTGACTCTGTGTCTGATAACTGTTCGTCAAAGTTAAATTCGTCAACACTAAAATCAGCATCTAATGAGGCCTCAGATACATTTTCATCTTTTTCATCTTTATTATCTTCTTTGTCATTATTTTCATCTTCATTTGATGGATTATCTTGTCCTTGATCTTGATTTTCTTCTTTTCTTTTATCCTCATCTTCACTTTGAAAAATATCCATTTCTTCGAATATTTCTGAAAACTTTGAATTATAAATATTTTGATTTTCAAGATTTTTAAGCAAAAATTCTTTATGTTTTTCTATAGCGTTTTCAAAGTCTTTTTCCCAAAAATTAAGCATTTTTGTTGTTAGAGGATTTAGCTTAATTTTATGAAAATTCTTAAGCATATATAGCTCGAATGCCTCTGAAACAGATACATCCTCTTTAGTTTTTAATTGATCTTTTCTTTTACGATTTATTACTTGATGATAATTTTCTTGAAAATTTTTCTCAATTCCTTTTAGCATTTTTCCTCCTAGAGACTCATAACGTATTTTTTCAGCGATATTATAAAGAGATCTAGAAGATATATTTGAGGGAAGGTTTTTTTTATAAATTGTTTCATTACAAAATTTTTTTTTCAGAGCAGAGGAATCTGTTTCTGCACGTAATCTTATAAAATCAGCTGGACTAGCTAAATTATCAATCTCTAGAAAATTAAATTCTTTTATTTTTTTTTCTTCAGAATTTGTTTTTTTTACATCAAAATCATCAGCAATTACTTTTGCTGTAGAAGTTAAAGCAATTTTGAATTTTTCTTTTAAATTATTTTCTTTAGTGCTCATTAGATTTGAATATTAATCAAAGATTCTGGCAACTCTTCACCAAAACATCTTTGATAATATTCTGCGATAGTATTTTTTTCAATATCATCACATTTATTAAGAAAAGTTACTCTAAAAGCGTAACCAGTGTCTTTAAATATCTCTGCATTTTCTGCCCAATGTAACACCGTTCTTGGGCTCATCACTGTTGAAATATCTCCTGCAATAAATCCTTTACGCGTTAAAGATGCTACTTTTATCATGTTAGCAACCTTTTCTTTTCCCTTTGCGTTATTTAAGTTTTTATTTTTAGACAAAACAATGTCCATTTCTCTGTCTAGGCTAAGATAGTTTAAAGTTGTAACAATATTCCATCTATCCATCTGACCTTGGTTAATTTGCTGCGTACCATGATAAAGACCTGTCGTATCACCAAGTCCAACAGTATTTGAAGTAGCAAATAATCTAAAAAATTTATTTTGTTTAATTACTTTGTTTTTATCTAGTAATGTAAAATTTCCCTCAGCTTCTAAAACTCTTTGAATTACAAACATTACATCAGGTCTACCAGCATCATATTCATCAAAAACAAGTGCAACTGGATTTTGTATAGACCATGGTAAAATTCCCTCGTTAAATTGAGTTACTTGTTTACCATCTTTAAGAACAATCGCATCTTTCCCAATCAAATCAATTCTACTTACATGACTATCTAAATTTACGCGGATGCATGGCCAATTTAATCTTGCAGCAATTTGCTCAATGTGAGTAGATTTACCAGTACCATGATATCCTTGAACTAAAACTCTCTTATTATAAGCAAATCCTGAAATAATGGCTAAAGTAGTATCTCTATCGAACTTGTAGTTTTTATCAATTTCAGGAACATAGTCATTCTTTTTTGAAAATGCGTCTACTTCCATTTCTGAATCAATTCCAAAAGTCTGTTTTAATGAAACTTTAATATCCGGTTCCGTGTTAAGATTTGGTGTCAATTTTTTCTCTATAGGTATTTTTTAATTGAGTGTAAGCCAATGTTATAAGTTTAAGTTTTTCTTCGTATTTTTTATTTCCAGAATTCATATCAGGGTGAAATTTTTTCACAAGTAATTTGAATTTATCTTGTATTTTCTTCCACTTTAAACCCACAGAAATCCCCAATATTCCAAAAGCTTTTATATCTTTATGATCGAATTTAAATTGACGCATATGATTATAATCTCCATTTATTTTTTCTTTATCGAACTCATCTCTCAAAGTTGTATTCCATAACACTTTGAAAAAATTATCTGAAGAACTAAAGCTTTGCGTGGGTTTGTGCCAAGTCATGTCAGATTTTAAAAAATCCATTACTTGGTCATCATTCATTCCTGAAAAATAGTTCCAATTTTTATTAAATTCTTTTACATGCTCAAGGCAAAGCATTCTAAATTTTCTGCTATTATCTTTTTCAACTGGTGCCTTATATTCACCTATTTCATTACAATTATTCCAGTCACAAATATTTTTCATGATATATAATAACATATATGGATATAAATGAGTTAATTACAATTGTAAAAAATAAATTATTAAATCAAATAAATATTGAAAGTATAAATATTGAAGATAAATCTTTTCTTCATAAAAATCATAAAGGAAATCAAGAAGGAAAATATCATTTAAAATTAATTATCGTTTCTCAGGAACTAAAAAAAATGAATAAAATTGAAAGTAATAAAAAAATTTATAAGATTTTAGATCAAGAACTAAAAGAATCTATTCACTCAATCCAAATTTTAATTAGTTAAAAATTTTTTCAAAAATAAATTTAACTTTTTTTTGGAGTATTGTTTGTTGAAAATTGGCTTACCAATTTTTTTTAACAAAACTAAGTTAATTTTTTCAGAATTATTTTTTTTATCTTTGATCATAAAAGATAAAATCTTATTTAAAACTCTGATAGAAAAATATTTTTTTATAGAAGAAGGTAAATCAGAATTATCAATATGATTTATAATTAAATTATATTCACTTTTACTAAGCATGTTTTCCTTAAAACTAAAACTCAGTGCCGTTTTCATTCCAAGTATCACGGCTTCACCATGATTTAGTTTATGGCTGTACCCTAAGCTTGCCTCATAAGCATGGGCAAATGTATGGCCAAAATTTAATACTTTTCTTAATGCTATTTCTTTTTCATCTTTTTCAACTACTTTTTTTTTAATTTTACAACTTTCATAAATTGCTTTTTCAATAAATGGAGAAGAAAGACTTAAAATTTTTTTAAGATTTTTATTTAAGAAAATAAAAAATTTTTTATTATCAATTAATGAATGCTTCAATATTTCTCCATATCCACAAATTATTTCTCTTTTTGATAAAGATTTAAGAAATTGAATATCTGAGAGAACCAGTGATGGTTGATAAAAGCTTCCTATTAAATTTTTACCATATTTAGAATTAACTCCAGTTTTCCCCCCGATTGATGAATCAACTTGAGCTAAAAGAGTTGTTGGAATATTTGCAAACTTTAAGCCCCTTTTGAAAAGACTAGCCGCAAAACCACTTACATCGCCTGTAATTCCTCCTCCTAAAGAAATTAAAATATCATTTCTTGAAAAGTTTTTATTTAATAAAACTTCTAGAATTTTATTAACGCTATTAATGTTTTTATTTTTTTCACTAGCATTAAAAAATAACACAAAAATACTTTTATTTTTTAAAGAATTTTTAATATTTGAGACAAATTTTTTTGGAACATTTTTATCAACAACAATTAAACATTTACCAAAATCAATTGAATTTGATTTAAAAATTTTTAATACACTTGAGGTCAAATTTGATCCAATAATTATTGGATATTTTTTAGTTTTAGTTACTATATTTAATTTAGTTTGTTTCATAAATTTCTACAATTTTTTTTACTATTTCAATTTTAGTAAGATTATCACACTTTATCTCATATAAAGCTTTAGAATAAATGTTAGATCGTTTCTTAATTAAATCAATTAACTCAGTATCTGTTGCATTAATTGCTAATGGTCTTTTTTTACTGTTTTTAATTCTATTTAATAATGTTTTATCATCCCAATTTAGCCAAAAAGATAAATGATTTTTTAAAATTTCTTTCCTAATATTGTTATTTGTAAAAGCTCCCCCACCAAGTGAAATCACAGTAGAGCTTAATCTAAGTTTTTTTAAAGTTGTTTGTTCTTCAATTTTTCTAAAATAATTCTCACCCTTATCTTCAAAGATTTTTTTTATTGATATGTTTAAATTTTTTTCAATTTCTTTATCGATATCGACAAAATTTAATTTTAATTTCTTAGCTACTAAAGATCCAATAGAGCTCTTACCAGAACCCATCATCCCCAAAAAAACTAGATTTTCTTTTGATTTCATAAGTTTCTTTATTGAAAAAACATAAATATGTCTTAATTTGAAATTATCTAAAAGTATATGCAATTCATTAAAAACACAAGTTCAGGCAAAGCAAGTATCATAGGACTTGTGATTAAATCTATAATCGGATTAGGGGTTATTTTAGGTATTATTTTTTTTCTAAGTACAATTGATTTTCCTGCACCTAAAAAAGAAATTGAAAAAATTATTCCAAATGAAAATTTTAAAATTGTTAAATAAGAAAATTTTTTTAATTAAATTAGTTTGTCTTATTTTTTTTACACCTGCTTTTGCAGAAGAGAAACCGATTGATATTTGGAATATAGAAAAAAAAGATAATCAAGTTATTTCAGAAACAAATATTTCAAGTGAAAATTCTAGTGGCACTGCTCAGAATAGTGTTTACGAACTACAAACAAATAAACAAACAAATACTATTAAACTTGATAAAGAATTTTCATCAAAAGAAATTAAAATTGTTGGACTATATGATCCTAGTGAATACGGTTTGAGTATGGATATGTGGTCAAATTCTGATGGAACTAAATTAAAAAATTTATTTCAGAATATTAATAAGTTTAATCTTTCAGAGGATGCATCTGATATAATGCACATATCTTTATTAACCAACGCTTATTCTCCAACTCAAAATATTACTGAGAAAGAATTTATGAGCTTTAAATCTGATTGGTTAATAAAAGATGCAAACTTAGAATTAATAGAAGAATATTTAATTAAAAATCAAATAATAAATTTGCATCCAAATTTAGCAAGATATTTGGTAGATACTTATTTATCAGAATCAAACGTAAAAAAATCATGTGAGATTTTTTCTAAAAATTCAGAACCCATTCAAGATGAATATCTATCAAAATTTAATTTATATTGTTTAATCAATTATGGAAAAAATGAAGAAGCACAACTAATCTTAGATTTAAAAAAAGAGTTAGGTTTTGAAGATAGTTATTACGAAAACAAAATAAATTATTTATTTGGATATTTAGATGAGGCAGATAAAGAAATATCAATAAATTCAATTTTAGATTTTCATTTAGCTCATAGAACTAACCCTGAATTTTCTTATGAACCAAGTGAAGATACGCCTAAAATAATTTGGAAATATCTTTCAGCTGCTAATTTACTTTTCAAAATTCAAGATATAGAGATTACTGATGTAGAAAAAATTTCTACAATAGAAAAAGCTGTTAATGATAAAAATTATTCTGAAGAGGAGTTGTTCGAATTTTATAAAAAATTCCAATTTAATATTAATCAATTTTTAAATGCAAAAGAGGCATATAAATCCTTATCTTCAATCGAGGGACGCGCTCTTTTATATCAAAGAACTCTTTTAACTGAAGAACCAAAAATAAAATTAGAATTTATAAAGATATTAAAGGATCTGTTTATATCTGATGAAATAGGTGATGCCTTTGATTTGGAATTAAAAAAATTTTTAGGAGAAATTAATGTTGAGGATGTGCCCTCAAATTTTACAACATTTTATAATAGTAATCTAAACAAGAAAGAGACACCAGATAAAAAGATTAAATATAATAGTAAAATTTTACATCAATCAAAACTTATAAATTATTTCAATGGGGACTATGCAAAATCTAAAATTGAAGAGGATCTAGATAAATTTTTAAAGAAAATTAAAAAAGATAAAAAATATTTTTTATCAAAAAAAGATATAATTTTTCTAGAAGCACTTAAATCTGATGGAGTTGAAATTTCAAAAAAATATGACGGTCTTTATGAGGTGAAGCAATCTGAAATGCCTGCCGATATTCAAACAATGATAGATAATAATGAGATTGGTGCCGCATTGTTGAGAATAATTGAGGTAATTGGACCTGACAAAATTGAAAATATTGATGAAGATACAGTTTATTTTATTATCAATACTTTAAATCAATTAAATGTTGATTTAATTAGAAACAAACTATTGCTAAAAGTTCTTCCTTTAAAAGTATAAAAATTATAATAAAATCAAATTATGGCTATCAAAACTATAATAACAGAACCTAATAAATTACTTAGGCAAATATCTAAACCAGTCAATAGTGTTGGTAAAGAAGAGCAAAAATTGATGGATGATATGCTAGAGACAATGTATGACGCAAACGGAATTGGTCTCGCGGCGATACAAATTGGTGTACCAAAGAGAATTATTGTCATGGATATAAGTAAAGATGAGAGTAAAAAAGAGCCAAGATATTTCGTAAATCCGATTATAAAAAATAAAGATCCAGAAAAAGCAACTTATGAGGAAGGATGTCTTTCTGTGCCAAATCAGTTTGCAGAAATTGATAGACCTAGTAAGTGTGAAGTAGAATATCTTGATTACGATGGAGAAAAGAAATTGCTAAAGGCTGATGGTCTTCTGGCAACATGTATTCAGCACGAGATGGACCATTTAGAGGGAATCCTATTTATTGATTACCTTTCAAAATTAAAAAGGTCAATGATAATTAAAAAATTATCAAAATTAAAATCTACTTCTGCAGAAGCTTAACCAATGCTAAAAAAAATAGTTTTTATGGGTACTCCCATGTTTGCTGTTCCAATTTTAAAATCACTTTATCAAAATGGATATCCTATTTCTTGTGTTTATACACAACCACCTCAAAAATCTAAAAGAGGTCAAAAAATTAACAAGTCACCAATTCAATTAATTTCAGAGACTTTAAATATAGAATTTAGAACACCAAATACATTAAAAGAAAATTTAGATGAATTAGAATATTTTAAATCTTTAGAGGCAGATCTGGCAATAGTTGTTGCTTATGGGCAAATTATACCAAAGTCATATTTAAATTTAACTAAAAAAGGATTTATTAATATACATGCATCTATTCTTCCAAAATGGAGAGGTGCTGCTCCTATTCAAAGATCAATTATGAATTTAGATAAAGAGACAGGAATTAGTATTATGAAAATAGGGGTGGAACTAGATACAGGACCGGTATGTAATGTTTATAAAATAAATATAGAAAATAATTTAAATGCTGAAGATATTAATGAAAAGCTATCAAGTTTGGCTGCAGAGAAAATTTTAGATAATATAGATGATATATACGAGGATAAAGCAAACTTTATAGAACAAGATCACTCATCAGCTACATACGCATCAAAAATTCAAAAATTAGAGGGGCAGATTAATTGGAAAGAAGATGCTAAAATTATAATTGGTAAAATAAATGGGCTTTATCCAGTTCCAGGTGCTTATTTCATGTTTAACGGTGAGAGATATAAAATATTAAAAGCAGAAATTGGACAAGCACAAGGAAAACCAGGTGAGGTTTTATCTGACCATTTAGAAATTTCATGTGGAGATAAAAAATCAATAAAAATTAAAGAAATACAAAGACAAGGAAAAAAGCCCCAAAGTATTGGAGAATTTGTTTTGGGAACACAAATTAAAAAGGGTTCATTTTTATAATGAATAGATACCAAATACTTATTGAGTATGTAGGGACAAATTTTAGAGGATGGCAAATTCAAAAAAAGGGCCCAACAATTCAAGGATTAATTCAAGAAAAATTATCAAAATTATTAAAAGAAAAAATTGTTTTACATGGTCAAGGAAGAACTGATGCAGGGGTTCATGCATTTGAGCAATCTGCACACTTTGATTGCAAAAATAAAATAATCAATAAAATTAAATTTTTAAAATCCATTAATCATTTTTTAAATTTAAAGGACATTGCAATTAAAAATATTAAAAAAAGAAATAATAAATTTCATGCTAGATTTTCAGCAAAACAAAGAATTTATAAATACTTTATTTTTAATCAAATAAGCCAACCAATAATTGAAAAAAATAGAGCATGGCATGTTCGTAGGCCTTTAAATTTAGAATTAATGAAAAAGGGTGCAAAAAAGTTATTAGGAACTAATGATTATTCAACTTTTAGATCTTCAAGCTGTCACGCTAAAAGTCCAATTAAAACTATTAAATCAATTAAAATTAAATCATCAAAAAATAAAATTGAATTTCAATTTAGTTCTCAATCATTTTTACAACATCAGGTTAGATCTATGGTTGGTTGTTTAAAATACTTGGGAGAAACTAAATGGGATTTGAAAACTTTTGAAAAGAGATTTAAGTCAAAAAAAAGAATACTGTGTGCTCCTCCAGCACCACCAAGTGGTTTATTTTTATTTAGAGTTCTTTATTAATTTATTTTTATTGCTCATAGCAAACTTTTTATTTATTCGCCATCTAGACTCAGCTCTTACAATATACCCGCAACAGTTTTTTGATTTACATTTACAAGGAAATTGTTTGTAGTTTTCATCATAACCAAATCCATAATCACAGGTAAACTCCTCACCTTTTTTAATATCTTTGATTGCTTTGACCCAAATTTTCAATCCCTTTCCATCGTAATCACAATTATTATCACAAGAATGATTAATTAAACCTGCAGTATTCCATGGAAAATCTCCATCTAGATCGTATCTTTTATTTATTGTGAATAAATATATTGGTTTACTATTATCGTACTTATCAGAATCTTGTGTTTGTTTTTTTGTTATAAGTTTTCCGACATAGTCAATTATTTTAGTTCCCTCTTTAATGTCACGAGTTGCATAAAGTCCTCTTCCTTTATTATCAATGTCAGATTTTTTTATTTTATATAACTTCATGAAATTTTTTATTTAGAGTTTTCTTAAGAATTATCAATTAAATTCTAAAAGAGCATCAACGTGTCTTTTAGTGCTGTCTCGAAGTGCATTTAGGTCATAACCGCCCTCTAAAATTGAAACAACTTTTCCATTACAAAACTTTTTAGAAGTCTCTAATACTCTTTTAGTAATAGTAAAATAATCCTCTGTTTTTAAATTAAATTGAGCGAGAGGGTCATCTTCATGGGCATCAAAACCAGCGCTAATCAATATAAACTCTGGTCTAAACTCTTCTAATTTTTTTAATACACGGTCAAAAACGTTTAAATATTCTTCTGAACTTATGCCAGCTGGCAAAGGTATATTAAAGATATTGTTAAATTTACCTCTTTCTTGTTCTGAACCAGTTCCTGGGTAGTAGGGATATTGGTGAGTTGATATAAAAAGAACATTTTCATTTTCATAAAAAATATCCTGTGTTCCATTACCGTGATGTACATCAAAATCTATTATTGCAACTTTTTTATATTTATATTTTTTCAACAAATAATTTGCACCAATACTCACCGAATTTAAAATGCAAAAACCAGCTGCTTTATTTTGTGAACTATGATGTCCAGGAGGTCGAACACCACAAAATGCATTTCTAAATTCTTTTTTTTCTACTCCATCAATTGCAGCAATTATTGATCCAACTGCATCGAAAGTTGCATCTTTGCTTCCAGGTGAAATGATTGTATCACCATCAAGTGAAGAAAAACCTTTTTTTGGGAAAGAACTTTTTACTAAATTTAAATAATTATTTTCATGTGTGGTTAATAGAATATCATCTGAAACTTTAGATGGTTTCTTCCATATAAGATTTTTATTATTAAGTTTTTTAAAATTTTCTACTATGACTGATACCCTTGCTATTTGTTCTGGATGCCCAGGACCTGTATCATGATTTTGAGATGTATCTGATGTAATTAAGCCAGTTTTCACTTAAAGTAATTATCTAAGATTTTAGTATAAATTAAAGTTAATCTTTTTAAATCAGATAAGGACACACATTCCCCTACTTTATGCATAGTTTTTCCTACTAACCCAAATTCTAAACATGGAGCTATTTTTCTTATAAATCTAGCATCCGACGTGCCACCAGTTGTTGATAATTTTGGTTTAATTCTAGTAACTTTTTTAATTGTATTTTGAATCATAAATGTAGTTTTATTTGGTTTAGTTAAAAAAGCCTCACCAGAAACACTATATTCAATTTTAAATTTTGATTTATTTTTACTACAAATTTGTTTTATTATTTTGTTTATTTTATTCTTTAATTTGTAGGATGTATGTTTATTATTAAATCTAATATTAAAAGAAGCACTAGCTAAACCTGGAATTACATTGTCAGCTGAATTATCAATGTTAATTTTTGTTATTTCCAAATTTGTAGGTTGAAAATCTTTTGTACCTTTATCAAATTTAACTTCTTTTAACTCTTTTAGTATTCGAACTAAAGCTGTTGAAGGATTGTTGGCTCTATTTGGGTAAGCTACATGACCTTGAATACCAATGACAGTCAATTTTCCAGTCATACTCCCTCTACGACCAATTTTAATCATTTCTCCTAATTTATTTGGATTCGTAGGTTCTCCCACTAAGCAAAAATCTATTTTTTCTTTTCTTTTTCTCAAATACTCAACAACTTTTTTTGTCCCATTAATTGCAACTCCTTCTTCATCTCCAGTGATTAGAAGACTAATAGACCCAACGAATTTTTTATTTATTTTAGAAAAATTAGTAACCGCAGTAACAAATGCAGCTATTGAGCTTTTCATATCATTTGCACCTCTACCAATTAAGTATCCTTTTTTTACAGCTGGTTTAAAGGGATTAATAGTCCAATCATTTAAATTGCCAGGTGGTACAACATCTAAATGACCTGCATAACAAAAATTTGGACTTGCGGTACCAAGTCTTGCATAAAGATTTTTTACAGGATAACTATTTTTATCTTTGAACTCGAGAATTTTAGTCTTAAAGCCGATTTTTTTTAATTTTTTTTCTAAAAATTTAATTACACCGGCATCAGTTTTTGTAACAGATGGAAATCTAATTAGCTCTTTAGCTAATTGAAGTTCATTAATTTTTTGCATTTTTATTCTCTTAAAAGATCGTTAACTGATGTTTTTGATCTCGTTTTTTCGTCAACTTGTTTAATTATTACCGCACAATACAAAGATGGCGCTTGTGGATTGTTTTTATCAGGCAAGGATCCTGGAACTACTACTGAATAAGGTGGAATTTTTCCATAAGTTATTTCACCAGTTTTTCTATTAACAATTTTTGTTGATTGTCCAATATACATTCCCATACTTAGAACAGAGCCTTCCCCAACTATTACGCCTTCTACTACTTCGGACATTGCTCCTAAGAAAACATTATCTTCAATAATTGTTGGTAATGCTTGAGCAGGTTCTAATACACCCCCAACTCCAGTGCCAGCTGAGATATGACAATTTTTTCCAATCTGACAACAGCTTCCAGCACGACTAAATGTATCCATCATTGTTCCTTCATCAATATAAGCACCAATATTTACATAACATGGCATTAAAACCGCATTTTTTCCTACAAATGATCCTTTTCTTACAGGTGAATTAGGCACCATTCTAAAACCAGCTTTTTCATGATCTTCTTTTGTCCATCCAGCTGTTTTTCCT
Source organism: uncultured Pelagibacteraceae bacterium (assembly GCA_902558545.1). Lineage (GTDB taxonomy): Bacteria > Pseudomonadota > Alphaproteobacteria > Pelagibacterales > Pelagibacteraceae > Pelagibacter. Next base: position 15,037 of record CACEEJ010000004.1, read on the forward strand.
TTAAGTAAATGAGCTTTGTCATACCAGCTACTGTATGGACCATTTAAATTTTCCATTGGGTACATTCTAAAGCTTAACATGATAGCTTTTTTTAGATGTTGATGTGTAACCCATTCACCATTGATCTTTTCAGCTACTCTTGCTTTTCCACTGTCTAAATCATCAATAATTTGATTAACAGCATCTTTTAAAGATTTATCTGAATTTTGACTTACTTGGTCTTTATTTTCCCAAGCTTCATTTATAATTTTCTCAATACTCATAGTTTTATGAGTTTTTTAATAACCTTATTTCTTTTAAAAATAAAGAAAGATTTTCAATTTTGTAATCAATATACTCTTCATCAGACTCTTTTTTCCCCCAGTATTCATCATTGATTAACCAAACTGTTTTTGCTCCTCTTTCTTTTCCAACAGATAAGTTTTTTGCGATATCTTCAATATAAAGTGTCTCAGTTGGATCAATTTGAAATTTTTTGACCATAAGATCAAATGCTTTTGCCTCAGGTTTTGGACTGTACTCAGCATCAACAATATCAAATACACCGTCAAATTGATCATCAATTCCTAAGTGAGTAGTAATATTTTTAACATGTTCTTTACTGCCATTTGTAAAGACAAATTTGTTTAGATTAATATTTTCAAGCTCATTCCTTAAAGCAGTATCTTTTTCTAAAAAATCTAAATTAATATCATGCACATAGTCTAAAAATTCTCTTGGAGGTATATCGTGATGTATCATTAAACCATTAAGACTAGTGTTATATTTATGAAAATAATTTGTTTGTAATTCTTTTGCCTCTTTTAAATCAACATTTAATTTATTCGAAATATATTGAGTCATTTTTTTACTTACCTGACCAAATACTCCTTCAAGATCACTATAGAGTACCCCATCACAATCAAATAATATGTTTTTGATATTCTTTAATTCTTTCATTGTCTTATTAGGGTCCCAGAGCCCTTGTCAGAGAATATTTCCCATAAACATGAATGTGGCTTTGTGCCATTGATTATACCAGCTGCTGTTACACCATTATTTACGGCGTCTAAGCATGCGTTTATTTTAGGTATCATACCTTCTGTAATAGTTTCATCTTTAATCATTTTAAGAACCTCAGATGAAGAAATTTCCTCTATTAATTTCTTATTTTTATCTAAAACACCATCAACATTCGTCATTAACAATAGTCTTCTAGATTTTAAAGATTTTGCTATAGCCATTGCAGCTGTATCTCCATTAATATTATATGTTTGGTTTTCTTCACCTAATCCTAATGGAGAAATTATAGGAATTTTATTTTGATTAATTATATTTAATATTTGTTCATTATTAATCTCATTTGGTATTCCTACAAATCCTAGCTCTTCTGCTTCTGGTATAGTTTTTATAATATTATTATTTTTTGTGTGAATAGAGATTGCTCCTGTGTCTTTGTCTTTTAAAGAATTAACAATGTCATTATTAAAATCGATCAAAACAGATTCAACAATATCAATTATATTTTTGTCAGTTACTCTTAGTCCTCTTATAAATTTTGATTGAATATTTGATTTTTCTAGCTCTCTTTTAATTCTAGGTCCACCACCATGAATTACCACAGTTGCAAGGCCTAATTTATTTAAAACACTAAGATCAGTTATAAAATTATTAAATACGTTTCTATCAATTAAAACATTTCCACCGTATTTAATTACTATTAAATCATTTTTATATTTTTCAATATATTTAGTTACTTCATTAATTGGTGGCCCATCTTTAGGTAATATCTTTTCAAGGTCCATTTATTATTTTTTAATTAGGTTACAGTTTTAACTGTTGTACGTTTCATTATTACAACCTGTTGGGCCATTGTTAAAATGTTATTAACTGTCCAATAAATTACTAGCCCACTCGGGAATGGTGCAAGAATTACTGTTAAAAATAAAGGGAAGAACATAAATATTTTTGCTTGCATTGGATCTGTTGGAGCAGGATTTAACTTTTGTTGTACCCACATTGATACCCCCATAGCAACTGGCCATGCTCCAATTACAAGGAAAGAAGGCACGTCATAAGGAAACAATCCAAATAAATTAAATATAGAAGTAGGATCCTTAGCACTTAAATCTTGGATCCAACCATAAAAAGGCATATGACGCATTTCTATCGTTACAAATAAAACTTTATACAAAGCAAAAAATACAGGTATTTGAATTAGAATTGGCAAACATCCAGACATGGGATTTACTTTTTCCTTCTTGTAAAGAGCCATCATTGCTTGTTGCAATTTCATCTTGTCATCTTTGTGTACTTCCTTAAGTCTTACCATCTCAGGCTGAAGAGCTTTCATTTTAGCCATGCTTCTGAATGAAAAATTAGCAAGTGGAAAAAATGCTACACGAATACAAACAGTAACAGCAATAATTGCCAATCCATAATTACCAAATATTTTAAAGAAATATTCTAAAGCAGTAAACAAAGGACGTGTTAAAAAGTATAAGAATCCCCAATCAATCGTAAGATCAAATTTATCAATTTTTAATGATTCTGCGTACCCATCAATTACATCAACTCTTTTTGCAGCTACTATTACTTGTAAGTTTTCTTCTATAGAAGAGCTTCCAGTTAACTCTAATGGTTCAGTTGTAACAAAGTTTATTCTGTACTTGTTTTTATAATCCATCGTAGTTTTAAATTCTTTTCCTCTTGGTGGAATTAGAGTTGATATGTAATATTTATCTCCTAGACCCAACCATCCTTTTTTAGCAGTTCTTGAAAATTTTTTTTCTTCAATATCGTCATAATCTTCCTCAATTAATTCTTCATCTAATGTAGCGATAGGGCCTTCATGAAGAATGTAAAAATCAGTTAAACCTTCTGGAATTTGATTTCTTATAATTTGTCCATAAGAATAGAAGTCATAGTTTTTATCAGTAGAATTTATAACTCTTTGTTTTATTGTGAATAAAAACTTGTCATCTAATCCAATTTCTTTTTCAAAAGTGATGCCTTGATCATTAGTCCAACTTAGTTTTATAGGAGATTGATCAGTTAATTTATTATTTCCAGAAACTGACCAAATTGAATCTGCATTTGGAATATCGATATTTTTATCAGTAGTTATAAAACCACTTTCTATTATATAGCCTTCTTTAGAGCTACGTGGTGCAAGAAATTTTACTTTTTCATTGCTTTCCAAACTAACATTATATTCTTTAAAAGTTAGATCGTCTATTGCAGCACCCTTTAATGAAATAGATCCAACAATACTTTGGTTCTCAAATTGAATTCTTTCACTTTGTTCTAACGCCTCTTCTCGTGAAATTTCAGTTACATTTTCTTTTTGATCAAGACTAGGTGCATCTGAATTCTGTTCAGTCTTAGTTTTTTCGGTTAAATTTTCTTTCGTTACAGGAGGTGGTGCAAAAAATAGCGAGTATAATATAATTACAGCAGCTGATAAACTTATGGCAGCGATTATATTTCTAGTTTCCATTATTTATTATCCTTCATTTCTTTTTTAACTGGATCAAATCCTTCGCCGCCCCCTAAAAATTTTATTGGATGGCAGGATAAAATTCTTTTTATACTAATTAATAAACCTTTAAAAAAACCGTATTCTTTTAAAGCATCTATGCTGTATTCAGAACATGTTGGTAAATATCTACAAGAATGACCTAATAATGGACTAATCAAATATTTATAGGCTTTGATAAATTTAATTAAAATTAAAGTAAATATATTCATTATTTTATTTTTGCAAAATCTTGAAAAAGAGTTTCTTTTATAATTTTGTATTCATTATTTAGCATAGAAGACTTAGCTATAACAAGAAATGAATAATCAAAGTTTATCTCTACTTTTTTAACAGCTTCATTCATGATGTTTCTTAATCTTCTTTTTATTTTATTTCTCTTTACTGCATTACCAATTTTTTTTTTAGTCACAAAACTGATATTTAGTCTTTTTTTATCTTTATTTAATAATTTTCCAAAAAAAATACTTACGTATTTATTAGTAATCTTTCTTTGTTTAAGTAAATTTTTAAATTCTTCGTTTTTTGAAAGAGCAAGTATTTTGCTTTTCATTACTCTATACGGAAACAGTTAGTGATTTTCTTCCTCTTGCTCTTCTTCTAGCCAAAAGTTTTTTACCACCTTTAGTTTTCATTTTTGAACGAAAGCCGTGTTTTCGAGCTCTTTTTTTATTTGAGGGTTGATAAGTTCTTTTCATAATTAGATTTGATATAGTTTTTTATAATTTTTGCCCCTTTATATTAGTAATAATTAAAATAGCAAATAGAAGATTAAGCATTAAAATAAGAAGAATCATGGAAAATACAAAAAAAATTAAATTATTTATTGGTTTGTCTTATCTATTAATTATTTGCTTATTTTTGTATTTCTTTTTTTCGAAATTTAGTCTTTCAGAAATTACATCCTATGACTTTATAAGAAATAATAGGTCTTATTTTATTGAGCTTAAAAATTCTAACTTATTATTCATAGCTATAAGTTTTTTGATATTGATTGTTATTTGGACATTCCCACTCTTAGGTTTTGGGAGTCCAGTAGTTTTAATTGGTGGATTTATATTTGGAAAATGGATCGGAACAATTTTATGTGTTCTTGGTTTAAGTATTGGTGCAACTCTTTTATATTTATTTGGAAATTATTTTTTAAAAAATTTAATTAGAGAAAAATTTTTAAATAAATTTCAAAATTTAGAAATAAAATTTAAAAAATCTGAATTTATTTATTTATTAATTTATCGTTGTGTCGGAGGAATCCCTTGGCAGGTACAATGTTTGTTACCAATTTTATTTAATGTTAAATTAAAAAATTATTTTTTTTCAACATTTTTTGGTATTGTCCCAAGTGTTTTTATTATTTCTTCAATAGGAAGCGGGTTAGAAAAAGTTATTGATCAGAACTTAATAGCCCCTGGTATAACTGATATAATATTTTCACCTGATATATATGTTCCTATAACAGCTTTCTTTGTTTTAATTCTGATTACAATATTTTTGAGAAAGTTTTTTTATAGAAATTAGTGGTGCTCCCACCCTGTACTGACCAGGGAACTAGTCATTACCAATGACTTGTTATACCATTTAACTACAGGAGCTTAGAGACAAATTGTAATTTATTGATAATAAAGCATTTTTTTCAAATTATTGCCTTAATTTTTTGATTAATATGATTTATATCTATTTTAGGAAAATGTTATGGGAATTCATTACGATTACAAATCAACTAAAGGTAATAAGCTTATGGAAAAGCAAGCTAAAAGAGAAAAGAAGCTTGCTGAAAAAAAAGCTAAACGTTTAGCTAAAGAGGGCTCAAAAAAAGAAGAGGAAAAAACACCTGCATTAGATCCTAACAAACCAATTTCTTTAGATTTCCTTACCAACCCAAATAAAGAATGAGTTCAAAAGACAAAAATGAGCGTTTAAGCTTGGCGCTTAGAAAAAATTTGAAGAAAAGAAAAATTTTCCAAAAAAAAAACAAAAAGAAAAATAAATAATGTCAATTCAACCTGATTCTTGGATAAAAAAAATGTGCAAAGAACACAATATGATAGAGCCATTTTTGGATCATCAAGTGTCCGAAGGAAAAATTTCTTATGGATTAAGCAGTATGGGATATGATGTAAGAATCTCTGATGAATTTAGAATTTTTACCAATGTTAATAGTTCTTTAGTTGATCCAAAGAATTTTTCTGATGATAACTTTATAGAACGAAAAGGACCACACTGTATCATTCCACCAAATTCATTCGTTCTAGCTAAAACAGTAGAATATTTTAGAATACCAAAAGACGTTTTATGTATTTGCGTTGGAAAAAGTACTTATGCAAGGACAGGAATTATTTGTAATGTTACGCCAATTGAAAATGAATTTGAGGGTAATATTGTAATTGAGCTAAGCAATACAACACCTAATCCTGCAAAAATTTATTCAAATGAGGGAATAGCACAATTTTTATTTTTCAAATCAGATACTCAGCCAGAAACAACTTATAAATCAAAGAACGGTAAATATCAGGGTCAAACCACAATTCAAGTTGCTAAGATTAAAAAGTAATTTATGGATAAATTTCTGATTAATGGCCCTTGTAAAATCAAGGGCAATGTTTCAATTTCAGGTTCAAAGAACGCATCCCTACCCATATTAGCTGCAACACTCTTATTTGATAAAACTGTTATAATTAATAATTTACCAAGAGTTAGAGACATTAATACAATGTTAAAATTATTAAAGTCTCTTGGTTCTAAAATATTTTTATCAAAAGATAAAAAAACAGCAAAAATTGTAAATAAAAAAAATATGAAAACTTTTGCCAGCTATTCTTTAGTCAAAACAATGCGTGGTTCTATTTTAGTTTTAGGTCCACTTATTTCAAAATACCATAAATCCAAAACCTCTTTACCTGGTGGATGTTTAATTGGTGCTAGACCAGTTAATTATCATCTAACAGCATTAAAAAAACTTGGTATGAAATATGAATTAAAAGATGGATATATTCTAGCAAAATCAAAAGGAAAACTTAGCGGAACAACCATAAATTTTCCAAAGATAAGTGTTGGGGCAACAGAAAATTCTATAATAGCAGCATGTTTAGCAAAAGGAAAAACAGTTTTAAAAAATTGTGCAATTGAACCTGAGATTAAAGATCTTACAAATTTTTTAAATAAAGCTGGAGCAAAAATTAAGTGGAGTGGAAGAGTCTGTAAAATTGTAGGTGTAAATTCTTTAAATGAAACTGAATATTCTGTAATGGCTGATAGAATAGAAGCAGGCACATTTTGTGTAGCTGCAACACTTGCAAAAGGTAATTTACAAATAAATAATTTAAATCCAAGAATTATTGATACAGAAATAAAATTATTAAAAAAAGTTGGTGCTAAAATTAAAACTAGTGAAAATAAAATCTTAATTAAAGGACCTGAAAAAATAAAATCAATAAAAAGTATTAAAACTAAAGAGTTTCCAGGCATTCCTACAGACCTTCAAGCACAATTAATGGTTTTAATGTGCAAAGCTGCTGGCAAAAGTTCAATAACCGAGAGTATTTTTGAAAATAGATTTATGCATGTTGCAGAATTGCAAAGACTAGGAGCAAAAATTAATATTAAAAATAATACTGCTACAATAGAAGGAAATACTAAGTTCATTGGTGCCGAATTAATGTCTAGTGATTTAAGAGCTTCTGTTGCTTTAGTTCTAGCAGCTATAGTTGCTAATGGTAAATCATATATTAACAGAATTTATCACTTAGATAGAGGTTATGAAAAAATAGAAAATAAATTAAAAAAAATAGGTGTTAAAATTAAAAGATTAAAATAGTGAATAAATATTTAGCAAAAATAATAGCAAGCGACCAAGAAGGTTTACAAATGATTTCAGCTTGCAGTTCAGGGGCTAAGGTTAAAATTGCAGATATTAAATATCTCGCATCCAATAAGGTTTTTTTATTATCAATTGAAAGAACCAAGGTAGAAAGTGATCAGGAAGATAAAAAAATCAATAGCATTTGTAGGTTTGATTTTGTTGATAAAGTAAGATCAAAGAACATTGATCAATCAAATCAAGAAACAGTTTTAGAGCTAATAGGTATAGATTATTTGAAAAATAATGATGTTTATGAAATAAATCTTATTTTTAATAACAATGCCCATATTGCTTTAACTACAGAAACTATTGAAGCAAGATTAGAGGATCAAAGTGAAATTAAATAGTTATGAAGAAATTAAATAGTAAAAGTAAAAATTTTGACAAATTGTTAGAGAATTTGCTTTTACAGAGAAAAAAAAAAATTCAATCAGACTCTGTTTCTGTAACAAATATAATTAAAGATGTTAAAAAAAATGGAGATAAAGCATTATTAAAATACGAGAAAAGATTTAATCAAAACAACGTAATTATTCCAAGCTCAAAACAAATAAAAAAATCTATAAATTCACTTGATAAAAAAGTAAAGAAAGCAATTGATATGGCTTATAATAGAATTTATAAATTTCATTCACTTCAAAAATTTAAAAATATTTCTTATACAGATAAATTAAAAAACAAACTTGAATATAAATATGTGCCATTAGAGTCTGTTGCAATTTATGTTCCTGGTTCTACTGCTTCATACCCATCCAGTGTGTTGATGAACGCTATTCCAGCAATTGTTGCAGGCGTTAAGAGAATAGTTATGATTAATCCAGGCTATAAAGGAAAACAAAATCCAGCCGTATTATACGCTGCAAAAAAATGCAAAATAAAAGAAATTTATTCTATCGGGGGCCCTTCTGCTATTGCAGCAGTATCCTATGGGACTAAAAAAATTAAAAAAGTTCATAAAATAGTTGGTCCAGGAAACGCATATGTTGCGGCTGCAAAAAAAGAAGTTTTTGGTGTTGTTGGAATTGAAGGTATGACTGCAGGTCCTTCAGAAGTGACTATCGTTTGTGATAAATTTTCAAATCCTGAGTGGGTTGCAAGCGATTTAATTGGACAAGCTGAACATGATATTCTTGCACAATGTATCTTGATTTCAAAAGATAAAGATTTGCTTGATAAAGTAAATATTGAAATTACTAAACAATTAAAAGAAATTCCAAGAGCTTCTGTTGCAAGAAGAAGTTTAATTAATAATGGAATTCTTATGTATGTTTCTTCAGACGCTAAAATAATAAGTGTTGTAAATAAAATTGCACCGGAACATTTGGAATTAAATATTAAAAATTATAAATCGCTAGTTCCAAAAATAAAAAATTCAGGATCAGTATGTTTAGGAAAATATGCAGTGATGGCAATGACTGATTATAATGTAGGATCAAACCATGTGTTGCCAACTAATGGTTCTGCAAAATACTCAAGTGGTATAAGTGTAAATGAATTTTATAAAAGGATTTCATACATAAACTTATCAAAAAAGGGTATTGAAAGTCTTGGACCATCAGTTATAACACTTGCAAATTACGAAGGGTTAGTTGGACACGCACAATCTGTAGTAAAACGAATAAGGAGAAAATAAATTTGTCAAAACAAGACTTACTGGAATTTAAAGGTACAGTGATAGACCTACTTCCCAACGCTATGTTTAGAGTAAAATTAGAAAATGGACATACCGTTACTGCTCATACAGCTGGTAAGTTAAGAAAAAACAGAATTAGAGTTCTCCAAGGTGATAATGTGACAGTTGAAATGACACCTTACGATCTTACTAAAGGAAGAATTATCTTTAGAGGATAAATAAGGCTGAGTAGCTCAGGAGTAGAGCAGAGCCCTGAAAAGGCTTGTGTCGGAGGTGCGAATCCTTCCTCAGCCACCACCATAAAGTTTCATCTTGAAATAATCGTAAAAGAAATTAACTTTAAGAGATAATAAATAACAAAAGGACTAAGAAATAAGATGAGTACACTACAAGGAAAAATTAAATGGTATAATGGTAAAAAGGGATATGGCTTTATTGAAAGAGATGATAAAGAAAAAGATGCCTTTGTTCACGCTTCAGCGGTAAAAGCTGCTGGTATGAGATATCTCAATGAAGGTGATAAACTTGAATTCACATTAGAAGATGGTCCCAAAGGTCCTTCTGCAGTTAATTTAAAAAAAATAGACTAATACAGAAATTATTTAAAAGGGCGTTTTATCTATCAAATAGATAAACGTCCTTTTTCTACTTAGACCTTGAATATTAATTTTTTTTGTCTAAAAGACTGCTTATGAATATAAATATAACATACAGAAAGACTTTTAGAAGTACTCACACAAACTGTTTCCATAGCCAGTAGGCTATTTATTTATATTATAATTTTAAATCCACATAAAATAAGATAAAAACAAAGAGGATAAGCCCGGGTGGTGTAATGGTTAGCACGGAAGTTTGTGGAACTTTAAGTTTGAGTTCGACTCTCAGCCCGGGTACCAAAAAATGAATAAAGAAAAAAAATTAATTCCTGGATTACCTTCAGGATTTGAAGATCGTTGGGATAAAAAACTTCTTCTCAAGAAAAAGCTTTTAAAAGCTATTGAGAATAATTTTATTAAATTTGGAGCAGAGGCTCTGGAAACCCCTTCGTTTGAGATAAGTGAAAATATAGGATCTTTTTTGGCAGAAGATGAAGCCAATCCTATGTCTGATGTATTCTCATTTGAGGATGGAGAAAAGAGCATTACTCTTAGGTATGATCTTTCAAGCCCACTAGCTAGATTTGTTGCTCAAAATAATCAAGAGCTTCCATCAATTTTTAAAAGGTATGCCATTCAAAATGTCTTTAGAAATGAAAAGGCTGGTAATGGAAGATACAGAGAATTTATGCAAGCAGATTTTGATATCGTTGGAAATGTTAATCCTGCGCAAGCAAATGCGGAGCTTTGCAATTTAATATCAAGTACCTTGTTAGATTGTGGTCTAAAAAAAGATCAATTTACAATCAACGTTAGTAACAGAAAAATAGTTCAAGGATTAATTGATGATTTAAAAATATCAGAAGAAAAGCAGGTAAAAGTAATTAGGGCAATTGATAAATTAGATAAACCAGGTTTTGGTTTAAAAGGTGTTGAAGATCTGCTTAAAAAAGAGAGAAAAGATATAAGTGGCGCAATTACTAAGGGCGCAGATTTAAACGATGAACAAGCATCTGAAATACTAAATTTTTTAAAAATCAAAGATTTAAAAGAATTAAAAGAAACATTAAAAAATCCATTGTCTCAAGAAGGTATAAAGGAATTAGAACAAGTATTTGAAGTATTGGGTTACAGTTCAAATTTAAATCAGGTCAAAACAAATTTTACAATTGTTAGGGGTTTGGCTTATTATTCAGATTTCATTGTTGAAACAAATCTAAATTTTAAAGTCACAAATAACAAAGGCAAAGAGGTCGATATAGGCAGTATTTGTTCTGGAGGAGCCTATGCAAAATTAATTTCGAGATTTAAAGGTGTGGATATTCCAGGCACCGGAATTAGTTTTGGAGTTGATCGATTGTTATTTGCTTTAATGCAATTGGATCAAGTAAAAGTAGATAGTCAAAAACCAGTTTTAGTTTGTATAATGGATGAAAAATATCTTAAAAGTTATTATGAAATTTTAGATCTATTAAGAAATAATAATATCAATGCTGAAATTTTTTTAGATACAAAAAAAAATTTAGGTAAGCAACTAACCCTAGCAAATAAACGTGAGTTGGATGTTGCAATAATATGTGGTGAAAACGAATTTAATGAAAATACAGTCACTATAAAAAGTCTCAAAGGCGTTAAGGGTGAAAACAATAAAACATTTCCAAAAGAAAATTTAATCGATGAAGTCAAAAAACTTATCTGAAAACATCCTTAGATCAGTAAAATCTAAGGGTTTTAAATATATTGACTTACCTTCAGTAATTGAGGCTAATCACATTGTTCAAAGATCAGGAGAAAATTTTAGAAAGTTTATCTTTTCCTTTACTGATCAGAATGGAAGCGAGTTGTGTTTAAGACCAGATTTAACAATTGCATCTTGTTTAAGGTATTTGGAAAATAATTTAAAAGGTAAGGAAAAAATTTTTTACAGTGGTCAAGCTTATCGAAAATCACAAAACAAAAAAGACTCAATCATAAGAAATCAAATTGGATTTGAAATTTTAGGATCTAAGGATGAGAAAAATGACGATAAAGAAATTATAAATACATCTCTTAAATCACTTCAAAATATCAAATATTCTTCAGGAACACTAACTATTGGAAATGTTGAAATATTTAATTTGTTAATTTCAAAATTGGATATTCCAAAGAGATGGAAGCTAAGATTAGCCAGACACTTCTGGAGAGAAGGGTATTTTAATGATTTATTAAAAAGATTAGAAACTAATTCAGATGTTGATCCAACAATTGTAGAAATAGATAAAAAGCGTTACGTGAAAATGCTTAAAGAGGATTTATCAAATATTGTTGCAGGAAGAACAATTAATGAAATATTAAAAAGGTTTGATCAGAAAATAAAAGATCCTAGAAGAGCTAGTAAAGGAAAGAATGTTTCAAAAATAATTAAAGATTTCTTAAAAATTAAATGTCCCATAAATAAAGCAGCAATTGAATTAAATAAATTTTTTAAAAAAAACAAAATAAATCTAGCTGTAGATCAAAAATATTTTCCAATCTCTAATAATAAGGTTTCAAAATTAAATGTAGTATTTTCAGCATCCTTTGGAAGACAATTAGAATATTACACTGGGATGGTTTTTAAAATTGATATTAAATCTAAAAACTCATTAAAAAATATTATTAATGGTGGTCGTTATGATGGTCTAATTTCAGACTTAGGATCAAAAAAACAAACTCCAGCAGTAGGTGCTGCTTTAAATTTAAATTACTAATGGCAAAAAATATTTTAAATATTGGAGTTCCAAGCAAAGGTAGACTTAGAAAAGATGTTTTAAATATTTTTAAAAAAAATAAATTAAATCTCATTTCTGAAAGAGGAGAAAGAGATCTTTTAGGATCTATAAAACAATTTAAAAATATTAAGATTTTATATCTTCATGCAAGAGAGATCATCGAAAGGCTTGGAGACGGATCTTTGGACATAGGTTTTTCTGGCTTCGATTTATTAAAGGAAAGTGAAATTAACACTCAAAAGAAAATTAATGTTTTAAAAAGATATGATTTTGGTAAGGCTACATTAGTAGTCGCAATTCCTGATCCATGGATAGATGTACAAACAGTTGCAGATTTAGAAGAAATTGCATTTGAATTTAAAGATAAGAAAAAGAAAAGATTAAGAGTAGCAACAAAATATCCAAACTTAACCAGGGAATTTTTGTTTTCAAAGGGCGTTACCCAATTCAAATTAATTGATAGTTTGGGTGCAACTGAAGCTTATCCTTTTACAGGCTCATCGGAAATAATTACAGATATCACTTCTACCGGAGAAACGTTAAAAGCAAACAATCTACGTATTTTAAAGGATGGAGAAATATTAAGATCAGAAGCCTGCATGATGATTTCTAAGTCATCTAATAATAAAATGGGTCTTAAAAAAATAGTAAAATTACTTTCTAAAAATTAAGTCTTTCCAATAAATTAGTATAATTTTGATAATATCTAGATTTCTAATAATTGCATAAAGTGCAACAATAACACAAATAATAAAGAATATTTTTAATACTAAAATTAGTTCCATAAAGTATTTTTAAATATTTAAATACATTAATCAAATATTTACGATAAAATAAAAAATTAGAATCATGGATAATATATTGTTAATTTTACTAGTTTTGTTATTAGGCGGCGTTTTAGCTATTCTTTATCTAAATTTAAAAACTAAGCCAAAAGATGAAAATGAAAACAAAGAAGCTGAGGAAATAGCCAAATTACATTCAGAAATTTCAAGTTTAAAAGACACATTAAATACTACGATCAATACATCTCTTGGTGCAATGTCGACTTCATTTAATAATCTATCAACTGGGGTTACTAAAGATATGACTGAAACTTTAACTAAGGTAGAGGAAAAGGTTGGAAATTTTAATCAACAAGTCCAATTATTAAATCAAAGCCAAGAGGGGATAACAAAAATTTTAGCTGGAGTGAAGAAATATGGAACGCTTGCAGAATTTAGCTTAGACGCTCTTATTAAAGATTTGCTACCAGCCTCTCAATTCATGACGAATGTTAAAATGAAAGAGGACACCAGTGAAAATGTTGAATTTGCAATAAAGCTTCAAGGAGATGTTTTAGTTCCTGTTGATAGTCATTTTCCAGTAGAAAAATTCAAAGCAATTACCGATGGTCATGACACGGAAGACAAAAGGGCTGTTGCAGATGCCAGAGCAAAATTAGCCTCGGCGTTTAAAGCAAAAGCTAAAAGCGTTAATGAAAAATATATTGTTCCACCAAAAACTACTGATTTTGCAATTGTGTATGCTCCTACGGAAAGCTTATACAAAGAGTTAACTGAATACCAAGATCCAAGTACAAAAGAATTATTAACCCAAGAGTTAATGAAAAAATATAAAGTCGTAATATGTGGGCCTAATACTCTTTCTGCTTACTTACAGTCTTTACATATGGGATTTCAATCATTGAAGGTACAAAAAGGTGCAACGGAAATTTATAATCATTTAAAAACAATCAGTACAAGATTTTCTAAACATTTTGACAACATTATAGTTCTTAGAAAAAAATTAGAAGATGCTATGGGAGTTGTTGATAAATTTGGAACGGATGCAAGATCAATTTCAAGAACCTTAGAAAATATTAAAGATCCCGAGCAGGTTGAGAAAGCTGTACAAACTGAAAACGTGGAAAAATTTGTTGAACGAAATAGGCAGCTTAAAAATTAATTTCTTTTTTTCCTTAATAACGTCTATAAGAAATCTCATGCAGTGGAATCAAAAATATGATTATCCAAAATCATCAAGAGCAACAGTTGATGGCATTAGAAGATACTTATTAGGGGAATCAAAATTACCAAGTGTCACTTCAATTTTAGATGCAACTCGATCTGAAGAAGATAAAGCAGCATTAGCAAATTGGAGAGAAAGAACTGGGCAAAAAGAGGCTGAGGCAATTACAAAAGCAGCAAGTAGCAGAGGTTCTCAAATGCACAACTATTTAGAGTCCTATTTACTTGGAAGAGAAAATTTAAGTTTTTTTGAAGATAACGAACAATACAAATTAATGGCTAAAGAAATTATAGAAAAAGGTTTGAAAAATAGATTGGATGAAATTTGGGGTGTTGAATGCACTCTTTATTACCCAGAGAAGTATGCAGGTACCGCTGATTGTGTTGGAGTTTATGAAGGAAAAGAAACAATAATAGATTTTAAACAAAGTAATAAACCTAAAAAGGCTGAATATATAGACTCATGGCTTCTTCAAACAAGTGCATATTCATTAGCACATAACATTGTGTATAACTCCAATATCACTTCTTGTGTAATTTTGGTTTGCACAGTAGATAAATTATTCCAAGAGTTTAAAATTCAAGGGCATGATTTAATTGTTTATCAAAATTTGTTTTTGGGAAGATTAAAAAAATTTAATGAGCTATCGGATTTAACTTAGGATTTTATGGATAAAATAGTAATTTACGATACAGAAACAACAAATAGTACAATTTGGGGCTCAATAATTGAGGTAGGTGCTGTAGTTGTTGATAAAAACTTAAAAGAAATTGGTAAGCTAAATATTCGTGGCAGAATGCCCGAGGGTGAGGTTCCAAGTGCAAAGGCCTTATTAGTTAATTCAACAAGTATTGATTTACTTACTAAAGGTAATTACTCGCATTACGATTTTTTAGGCGCAGTAGAAAATTTTTTCTCTAAAGCTGGTCCAGCATTGTTTATGGGTTGGAGTAACTTAAATTTTGATAGACGAATGTTTCATTTTAATTTTTTTAAAGGGAATAGATATCCTTACATTACACATTCATCACCCAATAAAGAACATGACGGTTTACATGTTGCAAGAGTAGCACAAACCTTGAATCCTGAAACATTAAAGACTGAATTAACAGAAGCTGGAAATGAAAGTCTAGCTTTAGAAGGTTTAGCTAGACAACAAGGATTTGATACATCTCAACAACACACTGCTTATCATGATGCATTCACAAGCTTAAAAATTCTAAGAATTATAAAAGACAAACATAAAGACAATTGGGAAAATTTTTTAAGTACATCTACAAAAAATAGCGTTGAAACTATCTTAAAAAGTGAGGGGATTTATTCAATTTTCGAAAATGTTAAGGGAAAAAATATGATGTATCTTGTCTCCACATTACATCCAGATCATTGTTTTCATCCATCATATGCATCTTGGGGATATTTATTTGATTTAAGAAGAGATCCTGAACCTTTGTTAAATTTATCAATAAATGATCTTAAAGTTTATTTAAAAAAGTTTAGTCCAAAAGCACTTAGAGTAATCAAAACCAACAAAGCTCCTGTAGTTTTAGATAAAAAGTTTGCATTAAAAGAGAAGGCATATGCTGACCTAGATTTAGAAACAATCCAGAAAAGAGCAAAAATGGTTAGAAATAGTGAAAATTTTTGTAAAAATATTCAAATCATTAATAGAGAGGCCGCTGAAGAAAAAGCTCAAACTCAAACTCAGGAAGATCTGTTACCTGAAGAAACTTTATATGAAAAATTCATTCCCAATAAAGACACCCAATTATTTAAAACTTGGCATAGTTCTTCTTGGGAAGATAAATTAAGAATGTTGGATAAGTTTCAAGATAAAAGATGTAGTTGGTTTGGGCAAAAAATTATTTATCAAGAAGCACCGCATATTTTGCCACCAGATTTATATAAAAACATAAAAAGTGAAATTGCTAGACGAATTTTAAGCAAAAATAGAGAAAAGTGGCAAACTATAGGAATGGCCTATCAAGAAATTGATACTTTAAGAGATCAAGCATCAAATCGAGATGATGAAGAGGAACTAAAAAAATTAGATGAAATAAATGAATTTATTATGTCTATAGAAAAAAAATATGAAATTGCCTAGTTGACTTTAAGGCTCTAATTAATAGAAAGGAAATATGCTTACAAATTTTAAAGACGAAGATTTTGATACTAAAATTAAAAATGAAGATGTTTCAGTCATCCAGTTTTCAGCTGAGTGGTGTGGTCCATGTAAGGCACTAAAACCAGTAATGGATAAGTTATCTGATGAATATAAAGATAAGGCTGGTTTCTATTATGCTGATGTTGAAGATGGTGGAATAAATACTGGAAGTGCAGCAGGTATCAGAGGTGTTCCAACAGTTATTATCTATAAAAAAGGCGTTGAAGTAGATAGAAAAGTTGGTGGAGTTCCCGAAAGTCACATGAAGGAATTTTTAGATAAAAATATCTAATTTAAATTTAAAACTTCACCGGCAAGATATAACGATCCAGTAATCAGTATTATATCGTTTTCTTTTACTGGGATTGACTTTATAGCATCCTCTATACTTTCCTTATAATTAATATTTGAAAAGCCATTTAGTTTATCTTTTAATTCTTTCCCTTTAATTGAATTAGGTTGATTAGGTATATCTATTGTAGTTAATGTAGCAATATCCTTAAAGAAACTCATATATTCACTATGATCTTTATTAGCCATCATTCCAAGAATGATATGTTTATTACAATCTAAACTTTCCAAGTATTCATTCAAAGCTTTTGCTCCCAAAGGGTTGTGAGATCCATCAACAAATAGTTTGTGATCTTTTACAAGCTCTTTAAGTTTTCCAGATTTAATTTCTTGTAATCTTGCAATACAATTTATTTTTAAAATACCTTTTTTAATGTGGTCATCTTTAATGTTTAAGTCTTTCAAAATTCTTAGGGTTGCAATTGCTGTTGAGACATTTTCTAATTGAAATTGACCTTTAACATTTGGAATAGGTAATTTTATTCCCCCAGATTGATCTTCATAATAAAAGAAGTCATTTTCTTGCATTGTAAAACTATAATTTTCATTATGGTAAAACTTATTTGATCTATTATTTGATATTGTTTTTTTAATATTTTCTTTGATTTTATTAGTACTTTGTTTTGCAACTATAATATTTGAGTTTAATAAGCTTGATGTTTTCTCAAAAATAATTTTTTCAACGGTTTGTTCATTTTCTGGCAACCAATCTAAATGATCAAGACCAATAGAAGTTACAATGCTAGCAAGGTTATTTTTTAAGATATTAGTAGCGTCAAATCTAAAGAATAATCCACTTTCAATTAAATTTAAATTATCTGGGTATTGAGATGCTTTTAAAAAATAAGCCGCAGTCAGTATTTCAAAAAAAGTAATTGGTTCACCATTGTTAGCTTCCTCAACTTCTTCAAGTAAATTTGCCAAATCTTCATCATTCAATTCTTCATTATTAAAAACAAATCTTTCATTGATACTTTTGATATGAGGACTAGTGTAGATATTACAATTGAAATTTGCTTCCTTTAAAATAGAAAACATTGCTTGAATAGTTGAGTACTTTCCATTAGTACCAACAATTGAAATTGCTTTGATTTTATCTTGAGGGTTGGCTAATTTTTTGCAGAGACTTTGAATACGATCTAGACTTAAATCTATTTCTTTAGGATGCAGCTCTTGTAAGCGACTGACTATCTTCTGAAGTTTCATTTTGTTCAGCACTTATATCAGAGTTTTTCTTTAACAATATTGATAATAAAGTTCCAATTTTAGAGGCGAGATCTTTACGTTCAACGATTAAATCAACAAAACCAGTTTTTTCAACATATTCACTTTTTTGGAAACCTTCGGGTAATTCTTCTTTAACAGTTCCTTGAATTACTCTTGCACCCGCAAATGCAATTAAAGCTCCTGGTTCTGCAATGTGAATATCACCTAACATAGCGTATGATGCAGTAATACCTCCTGCTGTTGGATCAGTGATACAAACTAAATATGGAAGTCCATTTTTCTTTAATTCATTTATTGCAAGAGTTGTTCTTGTCATTTGAGATAATGAAATTAAACTTTCCATCATTCTCATTCCCCCTCCTGCACTAATACATAAAAAAGGTGTTTGATTTTCTATGGCATGTTGTATTCCATATAAAAAAGCCTCACCTTCTGCTGCTGCCATTGAAGCTCCTAAAAAATCAAAATCAGAAGCTACGGCTGTAATTTTAATATTATTAATAGTTCCAGAAGCAACCATCATTCCACATTCTAATCCTGTTTTTTTCCGAGCACTTTTTAATCTTTCTTTGTAAGGTTTTGAGTCTGTCCAATTGAGTGGATCGTCTTTTGGTATTGGAGTTTTGAAAATCTCATAATTATTTTTTCCAAATAATATATCAAATCTTTGTTTAGGTTTTATTCTATGATGGCGCTTACAATCTGGACATACCCATAAGTTTTCCTCTAAATCTTTTTTTAAAATTGGACCCTTACAACATGATGTCCAATCACTTTTTGCGATATCCTCTTTAGTAGCTCTATCACGTATAGCAGTTTTAATTTTTTCACCTGCTTTAATAATTTTAGTTATCCAGTTCATTGAATTTTATTTCTTAATCTCCTAACGATATTAGTAACATTTGTGACAGCATTTTGTCTCTTTTCAATTGATTTAGTGATTTCCTTGCAAATTGCACTACCAACCACCAAACCATCAGCTTTTTTAAGAAATTGGATGGTTTTTTCTGTAATTCCAAAACCAATAACAACGTTTTTTGATTTATTTTGTTTTTTTATTTTATTGTATTTTTCTAATATTTTCTTTGGGGATACTTTAAGTTTTCCACCTGTGGTAGATAACATGCTTATATAATAAATCATTTCGTGTGAGTCCTTTATGATTTTTTTTAGTCTTATCCAGGAAGTAGTTGGTGAAACCAATTGAATAAAATTAATTCCTTTTTTTTTACATTTTGATGCAAAATTTTTATTTTCAGGATAAGGTAAATCAACAACTATTAAACCATCAACTTTTGATTTTTTGCATCTTTCTAAAAATTTATTTTCATTATATTGATAGATCATGTTGTAATAACCCATCAGTATTATTGGTTTATTTTTTTTTATTTTTTTAAAATTTTTTGCAATTGAAAATACATCATTAATTTTGATACCATTTTTAATTGCTCGGTAAGCACTTGTTTGTATTTGTCCTCCATCAGCTATAGGAGTGTTGTGAGGAAAACCTAATTCACAAATATCTGCGTAATTTGAAATTGACTTTAATATTTCTAAAGATTTTTTTTTTGTATTATCTCCAGCCACAGTATACGTCAGTAAAGCGGGTCTATTCTCTTTTCTTACAGCTGAGAAAGCTTTGTTGATCAATGAATTCATTAATTTTTACCTAACCTTTCTCTTAAGATATCTCTATCTTTTTTAGCATCACCACAAGAATTGACAATTATGATTGTGTCTTTACTTAATTTTGGAGCAATTTTTATCGCCTCAGCAAATGCATGACTAGGTTCTAAACTTGGGTTAAGTTTTTCAAATTTAGTTACCATCACATGTGCTTTAAGTGCTTCTTCATCAGTTGCATAAGTATATCTCGCTCGTTTTGTATCTTTTAAAAAACAATGTATGGGACTTACACCTGGATAATCCAATCCAGCACTGATTGATTCAGTGTCATTAATTTGACCTTCATTGTTCTGACAAACATACGAAGCTGCACCATGTAAAATTCCAATTTTAGCATTTCTACTTAAAGGAGCGGCATGAAGTTTAGATTTTTTTGGACCTCCAGCCTCTACACCAACTAACTCTATTTGCGATTTATTAAAATCTATAAATTCACTCCAAAAACCATATGCTGAGCTCCCACCGCCCACACAGTTGATTAATTTAATTTTCTTTGGAATTTTTCTGAATTTTTGTTTAATTTGTAATTTTAATTCTCTAGAAATTTGCGTTGTACTCCATCCACAAATTTTTACAAAAATATTTGGACCAACTGTACTTCCAACACACATATGTGTAGTGTCACAATTTGACACCCAATATCTCATACACTCACTGACTGCATCGACTAAGGTTTGACTGCCTGAATATACAGGAATTATTTCAGCACCGTTTTTTTTCATAGCATCACAGTTTGGTTTTTGTCTCTTGATGTCTTTTGCACCCATGAAAATTTTACATTTCAGACCAAATTTCTTAGCAGCCATACTTAACATCTTACCAGCATAACCTGCACCAGTATCTCCAACGATATATTTCTTACCCATTGCCTTACAAATTAAAGCATGAACAGTTGCATTATATATTTTGTGGGCCCCACCATTAGCTTCAGAAACAACTTTAGCCCATATTTGAGCACCACCTAAGTGATTAGACAAATTTTCTAATTTTACAAATGATGTTGGTGATCCTATATAATTCCTGAAATAATAATCTCTTTTTTTTAAAAATTGTTTATTACTTCTTAGTTTTGAAAACTCTTTTGTTAAATCTTCTATAGGTTTCTTTAAAGTTTCAGGAATAAAACTTCCTCCAAATTTACCACCCCAAAAACCATAACGATCATGTTGATCAATTAAAGGAATATTTTTTTTTAGTTTCATTTTTTAGTTTATATAAATTATTTAAAAAAATTTCTATTTTGGATGTATCTTTTAATCCAGAAGTTTCTAGGCCTCCAGATAAATCTAAATAATTAGTTATTTTTTCATAATTTCTAAGATTATCATTGTATTTTATATTACCAGCTAACATTATTTCTTTATTGAGTTTAATATTTTTAATTAGATTATGGTTAAATCCTTGGCTTTTTTCATATCCTTTACTGTCAAATAAATAAATATCTGTAACATCATAATATGATTTATAATTATCAACATCAGATTTGTTTTTTATTGTAAAAGCAGTGATAATTTTTTTTTTATATGTTTGTTTAATAAATTTAATTTCATCTGGAGTGCAGTCATACAATTGATAATAATCAAAAGGTAAATTTTTTATTTCCTCTAATATTTCATTGTTTGGTCTTACCAAAACAGCAACAAATTCACATTTGTTTTTTTTAACATTTAACAATTTTTTTAGATCATTTATCGAAACATATCGGGAGCTTTTTGGATAATTACATATAAAACCAATAAAATTTGGAGGATGTGGATAATTTATTATAAAATTTAAAGTATCAGGATCTTTTATCCCACAAATTTTAGAACCTTTGATCATTTATTTAGATGATCTAAAAGTCTATTAGTATTATTTTTTATATTGCCTTTTGTAAGAGATCTTCCTATGACAATTCCTGAAACTTGATTTCTAAAAGCATCTTTTGGAGTCATTATTCTTTTTTGATCATTTAAACTATCTCCTGGTAATCTAATTCCTGGAGTTATAATCAATAAACTTTTGTATTTTTTTCTTACCATCATTGCTTCTTGAGCTGAGCAAACTATTCCATCACAACCTGATTTTTTTATAAGATCTACTTGTTTAAGAACTAATTGTTTAACGCTTCTAGTATGGCCTATTTCTTTTAAAGATTTATTATTGAGACTCGTCAAAACTGTAACACATAATACTTTTAAATTTTTATTTATTTTTTTTGCTTTTTTTCTTACCGCCTTCAGCATTTGCAATCCACCATTTGCGTGTACTGTAATATATTTACAATTTTTTAAATCTTTTAAGCTATCTATTGCAGATAAAGCTGTTTGCGGAATATCATTAATTTTTAAATCTAACCAGAAATCATCTTTAATTTTTTCTAAAAATTTTCTACCATGTTTTGAGTAATAGAATTGGAGACCAAATTTTGGAATAATTTTAAGTTTATTTGTTTTTGTTTGAGATATTATTTTTTTGATTTTTTCTAAATTTGAGGTGTCACATGCAACAAATATAGTTTTATTCTTCATTATCATTTAATTTTTTAAACAAGTCTTTTGACATTTTAAAGTGAATTATTTTTTTTTCAGGTGTATTAACTTTTTCTCCAGTTTTTGGATTTCGAGATATCCTTGCTTTTTGTGTATTTGTAGAAAAAATACCAAAACCTCTAAGCTCTACTCTGTCACCTCTTTTAAGAGCTCTTTTAATTTCGTGTAAAATTATATTTGTAAATTTTTCTAGATCTTTTTTTAGAAAATTTGGGTAGTTGTTAGAAAGTTGTTTTAAAAGCTTTGATTTTACAATAGCCAATTTAATATATTCTTAAATTATTTTTCGTCCTTTTTCTTCTTCAAATCCTCTGATAAAGATGAGAAAGGAAGGTTTTTACCAGATCCTTCAGATCCATATTTTTCAAGCGCTTCTTTTTTCTCAATTTCTTCTAAAAGTTTGATGCTTAAAACTACTTTTCTTTTAACCATATCTATATCAGCTATAGCACAGTCCAATTTTTCTCCACCTGTCCATCTGCTTGGTCTAGCATCAGCTGCATTAATAGCTATTGCAGATTTTTTAATTTGAAAATCCATTTCACACCCCTCTGGTCTAACTATTAAACCTTTGCTATCAGTTGAAACTACTTTAACAGTTATTGTTTGATTTTTACTTTTATCTTTAAACCAATCAAAAGGATCAGCTTGAGTTTGTTTAAGACCTACTCTAATTTTTTGTTCAGATGTTTTAATTTCTAAAATTTTAACTTTTATTTTATCACCTTTTTTATAATTTTTTAATTCTTCCTCACCATTGTTTAGATATGTTAAATCATTACAATGTAAAAAAGTATCTATATCTAAATCTCCAACTTTAACAAATAATGAGTATTCATTTTTATTAACCACTTCACCTTCAACAATATCTCCTAAAGGGAATTTCTTTTGAAAAGTTTCGTAAGGATTTTCTTGAGTTAATCTATGTGAAATAGCAACTCGTCTTTTATCTTTGTCTATTTCTGTAATCACACATGAGATCTCATCACCAACTTTGAACATTTTTTTTGAAGAAACATTTTTCTTAGTCCAGCTTAATTCACTGGAATGCAGTAAAGTTGTTAAACCAGGTTCCAATTCACAAAATGCACCAAAATCCATTAGTTTTACAACTTTAACTTTATAAATTTTATTTAATTCGTAATTTTCAATATGTTCAAATGGATCTGGAGATAATTGTTTTACAGAGCATCCAACTTGTAATTTTTCTTTATCAACACTTATAACAAGAAGATCATGTTTCTCACCTATATTGAAAACCTCATCAGGGTGATTAACTCTAGAATAAGAAATTTCTTGCAAATGAACCAAAACATCTAATTCTCCATTTACACTAAAGAAACAACCAAAAGAACTATACCCTTTTACTTCTGCTCCTTTTATAATGTCTCCAACTTTGTATTTCTCAATTATTTTTGCCTTATCCTCTTTCTTGAATGATGAAATTATTTCTCTTCTCGAAACACATGCATTACCCCTAACCTTATCTAATTTGATTAGAGCAAATTTTTGTGGTTCATTCATCAAATGACTTATGTCTTTAAGTGGTTTGTCGCTTATTTGTGATCCTGGTAAAAACATCAATGATCCGGTTTCGATGTGCTCTACAATACATCCCCCTTTACATTTCGAAGTTATTTTACCCATTATGGGCTCGTTTTTCTCGTAGGCTTCAACTAACTTATCCCATCCTTTAATTTTTTGAGCTTTGCTTGCGGATACCAATACTTCCCCATTTTTATCTTCAATTTTCTCTAATAAAACTGGTATTGTCTCCCCAACTTTAATTTTTTCAGTCAAACCCATTGTTTTCAGCTCGTTAATGTCTAAAACTGGTTCAGATTTTAAACCCTCAACAAAAAGAAAAACAAATTTTTCTGTAATTTTATTTATTTTACCTTCAATTATTTTTCCTTCTTCTATTTGGATTTTTGATAGCTGACTGCTTAATAATTTCTCAAATTCTTGGCTTGCTGGATTTGATAAATCTTTATAAATTTCCATTAAATATTTATTTTCTTATCTATTATTTTTTTTATTTTTAAAAAACAGGCCCTTTTATTAAGCTTTGTCGTATTAATCAATAGTGAATCTTTCGTTTTCTTTAAAGGTGATATTTTTCTATTAAAGTCACTTTTATCCCTATTTTTAATGCTTTTTAGCACTTGTTTGTAGGTTATATCTTTTTTTAAGATTTTAAGTTCGTTAAATCTACGTAAAGCTCTAGTTCTAACATTGGCAGTTATGAATAGTTTTATATCAGCATCTGGTATAATTTTGTAGGTAATATCTCTACCGTCTAGACAGGATCCTTTGTACTTTTTTGGAGGATTGTATGCAAAGTTTATTTGAAAAGAATGTACTAATTTTCTAATTTCTTTTCTCTTTGAGATTATAGATGCCTCTGTACCAATTTCATCTGATAACAAGTATTTATTTGAAAGATCTTTAACTTTTAAAGATTTCATTTTTGAATTGATAAACTTTTGATTATATGCTTTTGGATATTTTAATTTTAGATTTGCTATATATCTATATATTTTTCCTGTGTCTAAATAAAAGAGATTATAATGTTTTGATATAGCTTTAGCTAATGTGCCCGCTCCTGCAGCCGCAGGCGAATCTATTGCGATTTTAAGGATATTTTTTCTTCTAATCATTATTTACTAAGTTTATTAATTATCTTTAAAAAATTTGGAAATGATGTTTTTATAGAGTCTCTATCATCAATTTTCCACTCACCTCCAAAAGATAATGCAGCAATTACACTTGTCATAAATACTCTGTGATCTTTTAAGAAGTTTTTAATATTAATTTTTTTGTTTATTTTTAAGTTTGGATTACCAACAATTTTAATTGAATTTTTAGTTGATATAGTTTCAATGCCCATCTTATTTAAAATTTTTTCTCCCCATTTAAGTCTAGGACTTTCTTTTTGATTTAGTTCATCAAGATTTTTAAATGAAGAAGTGCCATTTGCTTTAGCAGCTACTAAAAATATAATCAGAAATTCATCTATAGCACCGCTATTTAAATTTTTAGGGCAATTGATTGCTGCCAGATTTTTAGTGCTCTTAACTTTAATATCTGCAATTTTTTCACCTTTGTAAGTTTTTTTATTTTGCAACAATATTTTGACACCCATTTTTTTTAAAATGGTGATTATTCCTATTCTAGATGGATTTATGTTAACATTTTTTAACATTAACTCAGAATCATTTGAAAGAGCTGTTAAAACAATGAAGAAAGCAGCAGAACTTATGTCGGAAGGAATATTATATTTAAAAGGTAAAATTTTTTTAATTTTTTTTACTTTAATTTCATCAAAATTTTTTTTATTAACTATTTTTATTGGCAACTTAAGATGTTTACATAAAAGTTCTGTATGATTTCTTGATTTTTTTGCTTTGATGGATGTTATACCTTCAGTTCTCATCCCCCCAAATATTACTGAACTTTTACATTGTGCTGATCCTCTTTTTTCAATGTATTTAATTGCTTTTAAGTTTTGAGAACCATTAATATAAAGAGGTAAGTTTTTATTTGCTTTTAATTTAAATTTGGCACCAAATTTACTTAGTGGAGCCGAAATTCTTTTAAAATCTCTTCTAGATAAACTTTTATCTCCAACAAGTTTTATTTTGTTTGGTGTGTTAATTAAAAAACCTAGTAATAGCCGACCAAGTGTTCCAGAATTTTTTGCATTAATTGTTATGTTTTTTTTATATTTGTATCCATCAATTCCTTTACCGTATATTTTACACTCATTCTTTCTAACAACAGTCTTTATACCTAATTTTTTTATTGCTGATAATGCTGCAAGTACATCTTCTGACATCAATAAATTTTTAGACTTACACATACCTGACGCTAAAGAGGAAAGTAAAACCCACCTAATACTTATACTTTTGTCTCCACTGACACTTATAACTTTATTAAATTTTTTTATTTTATTTTTAATAATTAACGAATTTGGCATTTAAATTAATTAAACTTAAAATTATCACCGAAGTATGCGTCTCTAGCATTTATATTTTTAACAAGGTTTGATGGTGTATCTTCAGCAATAATTTTCCCATTACTTAGTATCATGGCAACATCTACACAAGCTAAAAGATCTCTAGCTTGATGATCACATATACATATTGTAATTCTATTTTCATTTTGCAGATTCACAATTATTTCTTGCAACATTTTAATTGTTAAAACATCTAGTGCAGCAAAACATTCATCTAGCAAAAGCACTCTAGGTTCGCCTAATAAAGAAAGAGCAATAACTAGTTTCTTTTTTTGACCACCTGATAAAAATTTAGCTTTAACATCTTTTAAATTTTCAAGTTCAAATTTTGATATTAAATAATTAATTCTTTCATTCCTGTAATTTTTTTTATCGATAACTATTTCACTTATTGCTTTTAAATTATCATGTAATGTTAAATCGTTAAAGTAACCTCCATATTGAGGAACATAACCTAATTTAAATCTTTTTGTTCTTAAATAAATTGGATAATTATTCACATCTTCTCCAGCAATTTTAATTTTTCCACTGCCTGGAGTAATAAGTCCAGTTATTAAATTAAAAATAGTAGATTTTCCAACACCATTTGGCCCAAGCATACCAAATATCTGACCTTCATTTATTTTGAAATTTATATTATCAAGTATTAATCTACTTCCGTATGATAAAGAAATATTTTCAAATTCAACTATTGAATTTTTATTTTTAAAAGACTTTATTCTAAATTTTTTTATAATTGCCATCTTAATTCTTGCTTTGAATATTTACTTTATGTTTTTTTTCATGCATGAATATTTTAGTATCTTTTGTTTTTATATTTATTTCAATAACATCAGCGTTTAGAATATTCTCAGTATCACTATAAATTACATCTTTAGATATTATCATTGAATTTCTATTTAAAGAGAAATCAAGATAATTACTTGTAATTTTGTTATCAAGATATTTAATTATTACATTTTTAGAAAAAATTGTATCAAAATTATCTGAATTATATTTACCAAAATTCGATGTAATAGTTATAATCTCAGCATTTTTCAATTTTATTTGAGCCTTTACATTTGTTAAAAATAAAATTTTTGTATTTGAAAAGTCAATTTCTCCCTGTGATGCATTTATAATGTATTCATTTCCTTCAGTATCTTTAGTAGTATAATTTACATCTTCAATTATATTTGATTTATAAACTATATCTTCTTTTTTATTTAGCGTTTGAGTTGAATCTTTAGATTTTTTAAATAATTTTGAATATATAACTAAAAATAAAAACAAAAAAAATAATAAAGTAAAAAAAAATGTTACAATTTTTTTTTTTGACATTTAAGAGATATTTGATTGTAATATTGTATGTACATGGATAACTCCAATAGTTTTTTGTGGCTTATTTTTATTTACTACAAGTAGAGAAGTAATTTTCTTAGAATTCATGATGGAAAGAGCTTTCGCGGCTAATTCATTTTTATCAACTGATATAGGGTTTTTTGTCATTATTTTTTTAACAGTTAAGCTATGAAAGTTTAAATCTTTTTGAGTATATCTTCTAATTTGTCCATCAGTTATGATTCCCAAAGTTTTTTTGTTTTTATTTATAACTACCAAAATTCCTAACTTTTTTTCACTTAATATTTTTAATGCTCTACTCACCTCTATATTTTCATTTACAAATGGTATTAATGAACCTGTAACCATTATATCTTCTACAGTTTTTAACTGTGCTCCAAGACTTCCAGCTGGGTGTAACTTTTTAAAATCCATTTTACCAAATTTTCTATATTTCATTGTGGCAATTGCCAAAGCATCTCCTAAAGCAAGCTGTACTGTCGTACTTGAGGTGGGAACAATACCTTCTGCTTCTATAACTTTTGGTGTTAGTAGTTTTATGTCAGAGGCTCTATATAAAATTGACTCTTTCTTAGATACAATTCCAATTAATAAAATTTTATTTCTATTAGCATATTGTATAATATTTTTTAGTTCACTAGTTTCTCCCGAGTTACTTATGAGTACTAAAATGTCTTTTTTTGAGATCATGCCTAAATCTCCATGTGAGGCCTCGCTAGCTGATAGACTAAAAGAAGGTGTTCCTACTGAAGCGAGTGTTGCTGCAATTTTGGATGCAATGAGGCCACTTTTTCCAACTCCACAAAGAATTACTTTTGATTGACATTTTGCAATTTGATCTACTGCTTTACTAAAAGAAACATTTAATTGTTTTTTTAATTTTTGAAGGGCTCTAATCTCTAGGTTTATTATATCTTTAGCAGTTGATATAAATTTTTTATTATTCATTAGTGTGACCAGATATCATCTTTGAATAAAGCTAAATCAAGATCAACTCTTGTTTTTAAAAACCCCAAACAATCTTGGTAAAGTTTTATTCTATTTTCTCTTTTAAGTATTTTCTCTAATTCTTCATGAATTTCATGTAAATAGATTACATCATTTGCACAGTACTTAAGTTGAGCTGGCGTAAGGTTTCCTCCAAAATCTGAGTTTTGAAATTGTTTACTGATATCTATGTTAATGAATTCCTTAATTAAAGTTTTAAGTGAATGATTGTCCGAATAAGATCTTGCAAGTTTTGAAGCAATTTTAGTATCTAAAATGTTATTTGTATCAGTTTTTAAATAATATTTAATATGTGCCATATCAGCCCTTCCAAAATGAAATATTTTTGTCGTTTTATTGTCATTTAATAATTTCACAAGATTAGGTGCATTATAGTTATCTCTATCAAACTGAATTATATGAGCGTCAGAATTACCTGTGGATATTTGGATTAGACACAATGGATCGCGCCTTACATTTAGACCCATAAATTCTCCATCTATCGCTATTATATTGCCTAATTTCAAATCATCTGGTAGATCGTTTTTGTGTAATTGAATATTATTACTCATACTAAAATATATATATATGAAAGCAAAAAATTGTCTAATTTTTGGTGGTAGTGGCCAAATTGGCAGAAACTTAATAAGAAAACTGACTAAGAACAACTATAAAGTTACTGTAGTAACCAGAAATTCGCACCAAAAAAGTTATATTATTAAAACTCAAGCAAATGCTGGTTATATAGACATTGTTGAGTGTAATATTTTTGAAGAAAATAAAATAAGAGAACTTTTTAAGAAAGCTGATATTTGTATTAATTTAATTGGTATCCTATTTGAGCAAAAAAAAGGAAATACATTTAAAAATATTCATACTGTTTTTCCAGGTCTTTTGGCGAAACTTTGTAAAGAATATAGGTTAAAACATTTTATACATTTATCAGCTCTAGGCATCAATGAAGTTGAAAATTCTGACTATGCTAAAAGTAAACTTAACGGAGAAACTGAAGTTTTAAATAATTTTCCTTTAGCTACAATCTTAAGACCATCTGTAGTTTTTTCAGTAGATGATAACTTCACAACAAATTTTATGACATTGCTTAATAGGCTTCCTTTTTTCCCTCTATATTATAATGGAAATACAAAGTTTACACCAATTCATTGTTCAGATTTGACAGATATAATTTACCATATTATTTCAAAAAATATTTATTCTAAAATTATTGAATGTGTTGGTCCTGAGGAAATTACATTTAAAGAAATTTTAAAGAGATTGCTTAAGCTGATAAATAAAAATAGAATTTTAATACCTTTGCCACTACCAATAGCAGATATGTCTGCACGTTTATTTGAAATTTTACCAAAACCCCCTCTGACAAGAGACCAATTGAGACTTCTTAAATATGACAATGTGTTAACTGGAAAATATAAATCTAATTCTGATATTGGAGTTCCTAGCGTGAGGTATTTTGATGAAGAAGTTAAAAAATATTGCTATATGTGGAGAAATGGCGGGCAATTCTCTACAGAAAAATATTCATCTAATAATGAATGATTAAAAAAAATAAGCTAATATTTAAGCTGACTGTATTTTCTTTTCTATAAATTCTGGAACATCATCTTTTTCACTTACATCTTCTTTTTTACCTTTAGGTTGGTAAGCATAAAGTAGATGAAGTTTACAATATGAAAAATCTTTTAATGATGACCTACCACAAAAATAAAATGATTTTTCATCCGGATGTCCAATAGGCCATTTACAAGAATTTTCGTCAAGCTCTTCTAATTGTTTAGGACTTTCTGGTTCAAAATCTTTTTCTATAATTAACGATTTGAATTTATTTCTACGAACTCTTTTGGATTTCGTTGTTTTTTCATCGTAAGAATTTTCAAATTTTTGATTGGAGATAGCTGTTCTTGTTTTTATTTTTGCTGATAAATTCAGTCGATGAGCTTTACCAATCACAGCATTTCTACTTATGCCTCCAATAATCTCTGCAATTTGACTTGCAGTATTACCTTTTCCCCAAAGCTCTTTTAATTTTGCTACTTTTTCCTCTGTCCAACTCATAATCAATATGTTGTATCTTGTTTATATAAAACAACAATATACTGATATAAAATTAAATTAAACAATCAAAAAATGAGACTTATCAACATTAATTTTAATTAGTAAGTATGTATATATTTTCAATCCCAACTTGTATTAATAATTAAACTTTATAAAACAAATTAAATTTATGAGTTATTTGGCAAAAAATTATAATAGAAAAAAAATTTCCTTTAAATATGGCAAAGGTAGTTATCTGTATTCCACTAATAAAAAAAAATATTTAGATTTTGTGCAGGGAATAGCGGTTAATTCTTTAGGTCATGCAAATCCTAAATTAATAAAAACTATAAAAGATCAATCAAAAAAATTATGGCATGTGTCTAATGCATTTCAAATTCCTGAGGGAGAAACATTGGCTAAAAAGTTATGTAAAAAAACTTTTGCTGATTATGTAATGTTTCAAAATAGTGGAGCAGAAGCTACAGAAGCAGCAATTAAAGTCGCGAGAAGATATTTTTTTTCAATAGGTAAACCGAATAAAAATAGGATTTTATGCATTAAAAACTCCTTTCACGGAAGAACTTTGGCAGCAATTTTTGCTAGTGGATCAAAGAAAATGACTGAGGGATTTGGTCCAAAAGTAACAGGGTTTGATCATTTCATCTTTGGCGATCATAATTCTCTTAAAAAGCAAATTAATAAAAACACAGCTGCAATTATGGTTGAAACTATTATGGGCGAAGGTGGCATCAAGGTTATTCCTGATTGGTGCTTAAAAGAATTAAGAGTATTATGTGACAAGAAAAAAATTTTATTAATACTCGATGAAGTTCAATGTGGAATAGGAAGATCTGGTGATTTCTTTGCTTTTGAAAAATCTAAAGTAAAACCTGATATTGTGCCAATCGCAAAAGGAATTGGTGGAGGATTTCCTATTGGAGCAGTGTTAATGAATAAAAAAGTTGCATCGTGTATGACGCCAGGAACTCATGGATCAACATTTGGAGGAAATCCATTAGCTATGTCTGTTGGAAATACTGTAATGGACATTATATCAAAGAAGAAATTTTTAAATAATGTAAAAAGTTTATCAAAATATTTTTTATTTAAATTAAATAAAGTTCAGAAAAAATATCCAAATGTTATTAAGCAAATAAGAGGTAAAGGTTTTTTGATCGGGATACAGTTATATAAAGATCAAACTGAATTTATTAAAAAATTGATGGATAATCAGTTATTAACTATTCGAGCAGCAGAAAATGTTGTTCGGATTTTACCTCCATTAAATGTAAAAAAAAATGAACTAGATTTAGCATTAAAGATTATTGAAAAGGTCTGTTCGCAGATAAAATAATATGAAACATTTCATTAATTTAAAAGATATACCTGCAAAAGACCTTAGAAGGATTATTATTGATGCTAAGAAAAGAAAAAGTTTAAGAAAAAAACTAAGTACACTTGAGGCTGATAAGGGTGCACCCTTAAAAG
Organism: uncultured Pelagibacteraceae bacterium; assembly: GCA_902558545.1. Classification (GTDB taxonomy): domain Bacteria; phylum Pseudomonadota; class Alphaproteobacteria; order Pelagibacterales; family Pelagibacteraceae; genus Pelagibacter. The sequence goes on from CACEEJ010000004.1 coordinate 47,250, forward strand.
GAAAATTATTAATCCAAATGTTTGAAAAATCCAGTTTGCGAACAAGATTAAGCTTTTATTTGGCTATCAAACAATTAGGTGGTGGCACTTTGACTTTGAGATCTAATGAGCTTCATTTGGGTCAAGGCGGAGAGAGTATTGCTGATACGGCTAAAATTCTTTCGACCTATGGTGATGGATTTATGCTTAGAACTGATAGTGATAAAAAGGTTGAAAATTTTAAAAAATATTTATCTATACCCCTTATCAATGGATTAAGTCCTTCATCTCATCCAACACAGGTTTTATCAGATGTTTTTACTGTTGAGGAAATAATGAAGAAACCTATTTCTAATTTAAATATTTGCTGGATAGGTGACTCCAACAATGTTTTAGATAGTTTAATAGCTGCATCTGTTAAATTTTCTTTTAAGCTAAGTATTGGTTGCCCAAAAAAATTTGAACCAGGAAAAGAAGTTAGAGCTTGGGTTAAAAGAAATAATAAGCAAATTTATATTTATAATGATGCAAAAAAAGCAGTTTCTAATGCAGACGTAATTTTTTCTGACAAAGTTATCTCTTTAAATGACAAAGTTAATAAGAAGAAAAAAATAAAAGCTTTTAAAAATTTTAAAATTGATAAAAAATTAATGAGTTATGCAAAAAAAAGTTGCATTTTTTTGCATTGTTTACCCAGAGGAAATGAAGTGAGTGATGATGTTTTCTTGGGAAAAAAATCTCACGTATGGCAACAAGCGCTCAATAGAATTCACGTACAAAAAAGTATTTTATTATATTGTTTTGGAAAATTAAGGTAGCGGCAAAGGGCTGTCTGAATTCTCATTAAGGTATTTTATTACTGAGGCCCTATCTTTTTCTTTTCTAAGACCTGCGTATGCCATTTTTGTTCCCTTTATCCATTTAGCAGGTTTAATTAAAAATCCGTTCAGTTCTTCAAAAGTCCAATTCTTATCATATGCAGCTAGTGCTTTAGAATATTTATATTCTTCAATCGCTCCAACTTTTCTTCCTACAACATTATATAGAGCTGGACCTATAGCATTCTTTCCTCCTTTAACAATTGAATGACAAGCTGCACATTTTTTAAAAACTTTTTCACCATGCGCAATATCTCCCATTGCCATCAATGCTGATATATCAATTTTGTCTGACGTTGTGCTTGTGCTGGTTGTGGATACAGTAGTGGCAGCTTCTACTTCAACTGAATAACCAGGTGTTTCAGGTTTCTCTACATGGAATATTACATCAGATAATTTTCCAATACCGATGATAATTAGAGCAACCATTAAAACTGCAGCAACTATTTTGTTAATTTCAAAAGAATCCATATTTTCTAAATTTTGTAGTGAACGTATAACATGATAAATTAAAAAAAAGCTAAAATTTAATGTATAAATTTGCCTCTATAGTTGTTTAATGAGTATAATAATTTGAAAATATTATGAAAACTTTAGTAATTATACCCTCTAGAATGTCCGCTACTAGGCTGCCAGGTAAACCTTTGCTAAAAATAAATGGTTTATCAATTATTTCGCATGTATCTAAAAAAGCAGAGGAAGCCAATATTGGAGATGTAATTGTAGCCACAGAGGACCAGGAAATTATTGACGATGTAAGAAGCAATGGTTTCAATGCTATTTTAACTAGCAATAAACATAAGACAGGAACAGATAGAATTCATGAGGCACTTAAAAAATCAAATATTAGAAATGTTGATTTTATTATGAATTTACAAGGTGATGAACCGGCAATCGACATTCAAGATATCGTAAGATTGAACGATAAAATGTTAAAAAATCCTTCTAATATTGGAACTCTTGCTGCAACAATAAAAGACAATAAAAACCTGAAAAATGAAAATATTGTAAAGGTCATTACTGAAAATACTTTAGGAGAGGACAATTTTCCAAAGGGCAAATCTTTTTTACGAAAGTCTGAGCAGATAGATAATATTTATCATCATATTGGAGTTTATTGTTATTCAAAAGACTCACTCGAAAAATTTGTTCAATTAAGCCAATCTAAAAATGAAATAGAAAATCGGTTAGAGCAATTAAGAGCATTAGATAATAATATTGATATAAATGTTTCACTTGCCAAATCATCTCCAATAGGAGTAGATACAGAGGAAGATTATCTAGCCTTGAAAAAAATAATGGAATATAAGAATTTATGAATAAAATTTATTTTCAAGGAACCTTTGGTGCGTATTCTCATTTAGCAGCGCTTTCGATTGATGCTAAAGCAGAAATCTTGCCTTGTAAAACTTTTGATGATTGTTTTAACAAAGCATCTGAAGAACCAGATAGCAGAATTATAATTCCTGAGTCAAATAGAATTACTGGTAACATTGGAATTGAATATTTAATTTTTAAACATAGGCTAAATATTTATAAAGAGCATTTTCAAAAAATTGAGCATAATTTATTAGGACAGCCCGGGGCAAAATTAAAAGATATAAAAGAGGTGTATTCTCACGCACAAGGATTATCCCAATGTTCAAAATTTATAAAAGAAAATAATTTAGCAGAGCATATTAGAGCAGATACTGCTGGATCTGCTGAAATGATTTCTAAAACAAAAGATGTTAAGCAATCAGCTATAGCATCTTCATTAAGTGCTAAAATTTATGGCTTAGAAGTAATTAAAAAAAATATAGAGAATGAAAGTGGAAATTTGACAAGGTTTTTGGTTATGGGAAAAAACATTTCTCAACCAGAATTTAAAGACAAAATTTATATAACCTCTTTTTTATTTAAATTGAAAAGTAAGCCAGCTGCCCTCTATCAATCACTAGGGGGTTTTGCTATTAATGGTGTAAATTTAACTAAGCTTCAAAGTTATCCAGAAAAAAATAGTTTCGACTCTTATTTTTTCTTGTGTGATTTGGATGGACACATTGAAGATCCAAAAGTTCAGAAATCTCTTGAAGAGCTAGGTCTACATTGTGAGGATTTTCACGTTTTAGGTGTTTTCGAAGCAGATAACTTGAGACAAAAAAAATAAGAATCTTTTCTTGTAGATTAGAATTTTTAACTGCTATAATGGTTTTGGAGGCTAGAGGTGGATGCTGCTTGAACCCGACCAGATCTTAACGGAAGCAGTCGTAGAGACAGTTATTCAGGTTCTAGTCTCCTTATAGAAATATGAATAATAACTCAAAAGTATTAGCATTAAAATATAGACCACAAACTTTTGATGATCTTATAGGTCAAGAGGTTGTTGCGGAAACAATCACCAATTCGATTAAAGCTAACAAAATACCTAATGCATATTTGTTTACTGGAATAAGGGGAATAGGAAAAACTACTACTGCAAGAATTGTTGCAAAAGCACTTAATTGCTCAAATGGAATAGAAAATAAATGTAAAATTAAATGTGATAATTGTGATGCGATTACAAACTCAAATCATATCGATGTTCTTGAGATGGATGCCGCAAGTAAAACAGGCGTAGATGACGTAAGAGATTTGATTGAATTTTCTAGATATGGGCCAACATCTGCAAAATATAAAATTTTCATAATTGATGAAGTTCATATGCTTAGCAAGCAAGCATTTAATGCATTATTAAAAACTTTAGAAGAGCCACCAGAATATTTAAAATTTATTTTTGCAACAACAGAAATAAAAAAAATTCCTATTACTGTTGTTTCTAGATGTCAAAGATTTGATTTGTCTAGAATTAAATCTTCAGAATTATTGGACTTTATTAAAAAAATTAAGGATAAAGAAAATGGAAAAATAAGCGACGATGCTTTAAAGCTTATAGTAAAAATTTCGGAAGGTTCTGTTAGAGATGCTTTATCATTATTAGATAGAGCATTATTAAGTTTGGATGATGGAAAAGAATTGGATTTAAATTCAGCTCAGAAAATTTTTGGATATTTCGATAAATCTCAATTAATTGATTTATTTGAGCTGATTTTAAAAGGTGAAGAAACAAAAGTAATAAATATTTATAGAAAAATTTATGACCAAGGTGTTGAACCAAAAGTTTTTATCAATGACTTCTTAGAGTTACTTTATTATTTTAAAAATATTAATTCTTTAACTTTAGAAAGCACAAACTTTTCATTAAATGATGAAGAATTTTCTAAAATTAAAAATTTATCAAATCAAATAGATTCAGAGGTATTGATTTTATTTTGGCAATTTGCCATTTCTTCTCTTGAAGAAATTGATATTGTTTCGAACCAGCACCTCTCAATTGAAATGTTCTTAATAAGACTAATGCATTTAAGTTCTGTAAAATCTAAAAATAAAGTTGAAAAAGTTGAGATTGATTTGAAGAGTGAAAATTTAGTTAAGAATACAGAAACTGAATTAACTCCTAAAACAATCAACCAAATTAAGAATGTTGCACAAGAAGAAAAAACTAAACCAGAGGTACAAACAGATATTAAAGGAGAAAAGAAAATCAATATAAATGCATTTGAGGACTTAATTGAAATCTGTTCAAAAAAAAAGGAGATCAAACTAAAATACGAATTAGAAAAAAATGTTAATCTAGTAAAATTCGAAAAAAATAGAATTGAAATATCTTTTAATGAAAGTTTAGACAAAGATTTTGTAAAAGATTTATCAACAAAACTTTTCGAATGGACTGATGAGAGATGGATTATTACATTTAGTAAATTAAAAGGGCAAATGTCAGTAAAAGATAAAGAAAAAAGTGAAAAAAAACAATTAATTGATGAAATGAAAAATTCAGAAATATTTAAAAGTGTGATTGATAGATTTCCTGACGCAGAATTAATAGATGTAAATTCAAACAAAGATGGAGTTGATAATGACTGATTTTAGTAAAATTTTAGATAAAGCAAAAGAACTTGAAGCAAAAATGAAAGAAAGCCAACAAAAGATTAAGGAAATTAGAGTTGAAGGAGTTTCGGGCTCAAATTCTGTAAAGATAACTTTGGATGGAGAGGGAGAGATGCAAACAATAAAGTTATCTGATGAAATTATGAAAGAGGACAAAACCATAATTGAAGATTTAATTGTTGCAGCTCATAATAGTGCCAAATCTCAACTTAAATCAAAAACAACTGAGGAAATTTCAAAAGCAACAGGTGGCTTTGGAATTCCAGGTTTCAAATGGCCCTTATAAAACATGGAAAATGGTAATGAGATAGATGATTTAATTAAACTGATATCAAAATTGCCTGGCTTGGGTCCTAAATCAGCAAAGCGGATTGTATTAAAGTTAATTAATAATAGAGATGAACTAGTAAAACCTTTAGCAAAATCATTAGCGGATGTTTATAAAAATATTTCTAGATGCAAAATTTGTGGGGCTCTAAAATCTATTTCAATAGAGTGTGATTATGAAAATTGTAAAATTATAGATAAAAAATATGAAAAAATTTGTGTAGTAGAAAATATATCTGACCAGTGGAGTATAGAAAGTTCAAATATATATAAAGGTTATTTTCATATTTTAGGAGGCACTATTTCATCAGCTGGACAAAAAAAAGAGGATTTATTAATTAATTCTTTAGTGCAGAGAGTTAAAAAAGATAAGATAGAAGAAGTCATACTCGCAACTAGTGCAACTGTTGAAGGTCAAACAACTGCATATTATATCCAAGATAGTCTAAAAAATTTAGATGTTAAAATTACTAAATTAGCACAAGGTTTACCAGTAGGAGGAGAGATTGAAAGTCTAGATGATGGGACTTTATTTTCTGCTTTTAAAAATCGATCTAATTTGATTTCGAACTCAGATTAGATTTTTTTCTTAACCTATTTAGATGAAGTAATGGTTCAGTATAACCTGAAGGTTGCTCCTTACCTTTAAATATTAAATCACACGCAGTTTGAAACGCTATTGAATTTTTATAATCATCACTCATTTTAACATATAGAGGATCATCTTTATTTTGATTATCTACTATTTTGGCCATCTCTTTCATTATTTCAGTTACTTGTATTTTTGTTGTAATTCCATGATGTATCCAGTTTGCTATATGCTGAGATGAAATTCTAAGAGTGGCCCTGTCTTCCATTAAGCCTATGTTGTTAATATCTGGTACTTTAGAACAACCCACGCCTTGGTCAATCCATCTTACAACATACCCTAATAAAGTTTGTGCAGAATTAGAAATTTCTTTATTTATATCTTCTACAGACCAATTAGGTCTATCTGCTATTGGAATTGTTAAAAGATCATCAAGCTTAGCTGGCTCTCTATCAATTAATTTTTTTTGTTCATTGAAAATATTTATTTCATGATAGTGTAGAGCATGTAAAGCAGCTGCTGTTGGTGATGGAACCCAAGCACAGTTTGCACCTGCTTTTAAGTGTCCTGTTTTTTGCTCCATCATATCTTTCATTTTATCTGGCATTGCCCACATTCCTTTTCCAATTTGAGCTTTACCAGAAAACCCACAACTTAAACCAATATCAACATTGTTATTTTCGTATGCAGTAATCCATTTAGATGATTTCATATCACCCTTTTTAATCATAGGACCGGCTTCCATTGATGTATGCATTTCATCACCAGTTCTATCTAAGAAACCAGTATTGATAAAAAAAACTCTATTTTTGAGACTTCTAATACATTCTTTTAAATTTGCTGATGTTCTTCGCTCTTCATCCATAATCCCAATCTTACATGTGTACTTAGGTAAATTTAGAACTTCCTCAACTTTAGAAAAAATTAAATCTGTAAATGCTGTCTCGTCTGGACCATGCATTTTAGGTTTTACAATGTAAACTGATCCAGTTCTTGAATTATTTTTGTTTTTAATATCATGAAGCGCAGCTGCTGTAGTTATAAATGCATCCATAATACCCTCTGGTATTTCACTTCCATCACTTAATAAAATTGAGGGGTTAGTCATTAAATGACCAACGTTTCTTACAAGCAATAAGCTTCTACCATGTAACTTTAAGCCTTTACCATCTTTTGAGATATAACTTCTGTGTGGATTTAATTTTCTCTCAAATAATTTACCTTCTTTTTCAAATTTTGACTTAAGATCTCCCTTCATTAGACCTAGCCAATTTCTATAACAAATAATTTTATCTTCCGAGTCAACTGCTGCTACACTATCTTCATTATCACAAATTGTTGACACTGCAGACTCTAGTATTATATCACTAATACCAGCATGATCTTGTTGGGCAGCAAAAGCTCTTGAGTCTTTTAGAATTTCAATATGTAAATTATTATTTTTTAAAATAATTGCAGAAGGATTATCACTTTCACCTCTGTGTCCAACAAATTTATTTTCGTCCTCCAAATCAAAAATATCAGCACCTTTCAAAACTTTTAATTTTCCATTTTTTACAGCAAAACTTGTAATTTTATTCCAACTTATTCCAGCTAATGGAAAGTACTTATCTAAAAAATCCCTTCCATATTTTATAACCATTTCACCTCTTAAAGGGTCATACCTTTCAGATACGCTATCTTCAGATTGTTCAATTACATCTGTACCATAAAGACTATCATATAAACTCATCCATCTAGCATTCGCGGCATTCAATGCATATCTCGCATTCATGACAGGCACAACCAACTGAGGTCCAGCTATACTTGCAATTTCTTCATCAACATTTTCAGTTTCTATTTTAAAATCAGGTCCTTCATTTTTTAAATAACCAATTTCTAATAAAAATTTTTTATACTCACCTTGCTTAAATTCTTTCCCTTTATTTTTGATATGCCAATTATCTATTTTCTTCTGTAAATCTTCCCTTAATTTAATTAATTCTTTATTTTTTGGTGCAAGTTCATCGAGTGTTTTTTCTAGACCTAACCAAAAATTTTCTGAAGATACATTTGTATTTTTTAATAATTCATCATTTACAAAGTTTGATAGCTTTTCAGATACTTGAAGATGATTAATTTTAATATATTTTTCTTGCATGGCACTTGAGTTCGTACCCCATCTGTATTTTTGCCTGAGAGCTTTACTCCTTCGGCGGAAATCAATCTCTTTCCAGAGTGTTATGCTTTAATCGGTCCTTTTGCCTGAGAGTTTCCGGGGTGGTTGCTCCTTCGGCGCTATAAATAGTCTCTCCCGATAGTGAATTTGTATCTGTTAAATGATTTAAGTCAATTAATAAGAATTACACCTTATTTAATATCATTTTATTGCCTTTTTTGTATTTTAACCATCCGTTATAAATAAAATATGAAAAATTATCTAAATTTTGAAACAGAAATTAAAGATCTAGAAAAAGAACTAGAAAAATTAAAAGATCCTTACAATCAAGAGGGATTATCAGAAGTCGATACTAAAAAAATTTCAATCACTCAAACAGAAATAGATGAAAAATTAAAAAATATTTATTCTAATCTAGATCCTTGGCAGACTACTATGGTTGCTCGCCATGAAGACAGACCAAAATCAAAATTTTTTATTGATAATTTGTTTGATGACTTCATCTCACTATCTGGAGATAGGTATTACGGAGAAGATAAATCAGTATTAACTGGATTTGCAAAGTTTAATGGAAAATCTGTTTTAGTTATAGGTCAAGAAAAAGGAGAAGATTTAGATAGCAGAATAAAAAGAAATTTTGGAATGATGAGGCCGGAGGGTTATAGAAAAACAATAAGATTAATGAACTTAGCAAACAAATTTAATATTCCCATAATCTCTTTTATTGATACTCCAGGAGCATATCCAGGTGTAGGAGCTGAAGAGCGAGGACAAGCAGAAGCAATTGCAAAATCAATCGAATGCTGTATGGAGCTTAAAGTTCCAACAATCGCAATAATTATAGGTGAGGGTGGTTCTGGTGGAGCAATAGCATTAGCTTCATCAAATAAAGTCCTTATGCTAGAAAATGCAATTTATTCAGTAATATCCCCTGAGGGATGTGCAACCATTCTATGGAGAGATCCCAAAAAAATGCTTGATGCTGCGAAAGCTATGAAACTTTCAGCTAAAGATTTATTTAAATTAAAAGTTATTGATGAAGTTATTGAAGAACCTTTAGGTGGTGCTCACAGAGATAGAGATATCATATTAAATAATGTGAGAGAAACTTTAACAAAAAATTTAAATTATTTTGATGAATTATCTCCTGAAGAAATAATAAATGAAAGAAAAAATAAATTTCTTAAAATTGGAAGAAATGATGGTTTTATGACTAGCACTGAAGATTTAAGCACATTAACCATTAAGAAAAATAATTTTGAAAATCTTTTAAAATCAAAAAAAATTATAGTAGCACTTATTGGTGGATTGATTTTAATTACTTCAGTACTTTTATTGGTTTAAATTCTATAAAGCTCCACAACAGTTTTTAAATTTTTTTCCTGTAGCTTCACATCTATCATTTCTAGAAATTTTTTGATTTTTATAAATTAACAATAAACATTTTGGATCATTGGATGGATTAATTTTCTTAGAATTTTTTTCTTCGTTATTGGTCTCCATTACTACTTTTAAGTTCATAAGGATAGTTACATAATCTAATTTTAATTTTTCTAAAAGATTAGAAAAAAGTTCAAATGCTTCTTTTTTGTATTCAACTAAAGGATCTCTCTGACCATAAGATCTTAATCCTATAACTTGTCTCAATTGCTCTAAATATTGAATGTGCGATTTCCAATTTAAATCTATTGATTGAAGAAAAATTCTTTTTTCAATTTCTTTTGCATGATCTTTACCCAGAAGTTTAATCCGTTCGTCTCTGGTTTCTTGAAATTTATTAGAAATCTTTTCTCTAAAATCTGTATCTTTTGATTCAATTAAATCATTAAATTCAGTTTCTTCAAAGCTTTTTCCAACTATTTGCTTAGTTTTATTATTAAATTCGTTACTTTTAGGATTGGATAAATTTGAAATTTTTAATTTTATTAAATCATCAGATATTTCTTTTAAAAATTCATCTGAATAATCAAAGATATTTTTACTATTCATCGCATTTTTTCTTTGTGAAAATACAACATGTCTTTGATCATTAAGAACATTATCAAATTTGATAAGCGTTTTTCTTATATCAAAATTTCTAGCTTCCACTTTCTGCTGCGCTCTCTCTAAGGCTTTATTAATCCATGGATGATCAATACTTTCACCGTCTTTAAGTCCAAGTTTTTCAAGCATACTATTCATAGACTCTGATCCAAAAATTCTCATCAAATCATCCTCTAGACTTACGTAAAATACAGAACTACCTTCATCTCCTTGTCTTCCAGATCTTCCTCTTGCCTGGTTATCCACCCGTCTAGACTCCATTCTTTCTGTGCCAATTACAAATAAACCACCTAAGGATTTAATTTTATCTTTATTTATTTTAAGTTGGTCTTCTGGAATAGAACCTTTTTTACCGCCAAGTTGAATGTCAACTCCTCTTCCCGAAATACTTGTTGTAATTATTAATGAATTTTCTTTTCCTGCATTTGCAATTATCTCAGCTTCATTTTCATGATTTTTTGCATTTAACACTACATGTTTAATATTTTTTTGATTTAATAAATTTGAATAAACTTCAGATTTATTAATGCTTGAGGTAAATACTAAAATAGGTTGACCCAATTTATTTCTTTCAATTATTTTTTCTATAATTGCTTTGTTCTTTTCTTTTTCTGTTCTAAAAATTAAATCATTAAAATCCTTTCGGATCATTTCTTTATTTGTTGGAATAACAACAACAGGTAAATTATAAATTTCAAAAAATTCTTCGGATTCTGTAGCTGCTGTACCAGTACAACCAGATATTTTTTTATAAAGTTTAAAATAATTTTGATAAGTTATTGAGGCTAACGTTTGATTTTCAGCTTGTACTTGAATTTTTTCTTTGGCCTCTAATGCTTGATGTAAGCCATCTCCAAAACGTCTACCCTCTAAAATTCTGCCAGTAAGTTCGTCAATAATTTTAAGATTTTCATCTTTAACAATATAGTCTCTACCTTTTTCAAACAAGTGATTTGCTCGTAAAGCCTGATTAACATGGTGAACTAAATGTAAATTTTCTGGATCATAAAAATTATTATTTTTTAAAATACCTGCACTAGAAAAAAGTTTTTCAACATTATTAATGCCATCATTTGTTAATAAAACACTTTTCTCCTTTTCATCAATTTCAAAGTCTTTATTATTTAAGTTTCTAATTAGTTTATCAATTGCTAGATATTGAGCAGTTTTATCTTCAGCTGCTCCAGAAATTATCAAAGGTGTTCTTGCCTCGTCAATCAAACATGAATCTATTTCATCTACTATTGAAAAATTATGATCTCTCTGAACCATTTGCTCTTCAGAAAATTTCATATTATCCCTTAAGTAATCAAAACCCAATTCACTATTAGTTGCGTAAGTGATATCACAATTATAATTTTTTTTACGTTCAGCATCATCTTGATAGTTGTTAATAAATCCCGATGAAAGACCAAGAAAATTATAAATTTGTCCCATTTCTATAGAGTCTCTTTTTGCAAGATAATCATTAACAGTAACTATATGAACACCTTTTTCGCTTAAGGCATTTAAGTAAGCAGCTAATGTGATTGTTAAAGTTTTTCCTTCTCCAGTTCTCATTTCAGCAATTTTGCCCTCATGCAAAGCAACACCTCCAATTAACTGAACATTAAAGTGTCTCTCGTTACGTGTTCTTTTGGAAGCTTCTCTAACTAAAGCAAAAGCTTCAGGAAGTAACTCGTCTAAAGTTTTTCCATCTTTTAACTGATTTCTAAATTCATTAGTTTTTTTTGGAAAGTAGTCGTCATTTAAATTTTTAAAATCTTCTTCGTATGAGTTTATTTTTTCAACAATTTTACCAATTCTATCTAGCTCTTTTTGATTACTAGATTTGATAAATTTTGTTATTAAATTTAATGGGTTAAACATTACTATTTGATTTATTCTTTACTTATATTGTTTAATATATGTATTAAATAAATAATTTAAACAATATGGGAATTAATTTAACAAATTTTTTATCATCTCAATCAAAAAATACTAAAATGATTGATTTTCAAGACCTTGATCATTTAGACGGTCTTTCAATTTCAGTTGTTTCCGCAAATTTATATAAAGATATCAGAGATGATTTAACAATGTTCTATTTTAGAGAAGGCGCGAATTACGCTTCTGTTTATACTCAGTCAAAAATAGTATCTGAAAATATAAAATGGAATATTAACCAAAGACCAAAAAAAATATATTCCCTTATTGTAAATACAAGAAATGCAAATGCTTTTACAGGAAGGCAAGGTTATGAAAGTTTAAAAAAAATAGCAGATTTAACAGCAAAACAATTAAATAAAAAACAAGAGGAGGATGAGGATAATCCTAAGAAAATTTCTACAAAAAATATAATTTTTGGTTGTACTGGCACTATTGGAGAAATTTTTCCATATGAAAAAATTTCTAAAAATATTCCAAATTTAATAAATAAAATTCGTTACACCCAAAATAAATTTATTTGGATGAAGGCGGCACTTGCAATCATGACCACGGATACGAAGCCAAAATTAGCTATGGAGGAATGTCATATTGGAAGTGAAAAAGTAAAAATATATGGAATAGCCAAAGGATCTGGAATGATATATCCAAATATGGCTACGACTCTTGCATATATATTTACTGATGCAACCTTATCTAATGATATTTTAGGAAAGCTATTAAAAAAAAATATAGCCAATACATTTAACGCTATTTCTTGTGACGGTGATACTAGTACCAACGACATGGCAACTATTTTTGCAACTAACGAAGTAAAAAATTACCAAGTGAAAAGTATAAATGAAAATAAAATTAAAAATTTTGACAAAGCTCTAAATAATGTTCTTTTAAATCTAGCTAAAAGAGTTGTTTCAGATGGTGAAGGAGCATCAAAATTTATTTCAATAAATGTTAGTAAGTGTAAAAATGAGATAGATGCAAAAAAAATTGCTTTCTCAGTTGCAAATTCTCCATTAGTAAAAACTGCAATTGCTGGAGAAGACCCAAATTGGGGACGAGTAATAATGGCAATTGGTAAAGCAGGACCTAAAATTAATCTAAATAAATTATCAATTAAGTTTGGAGATATAATAATTGTTGAAGGTGGAAAATTAAATCAAAGTTATGATGAAAAACAAACAGCAAATTATATGAAAAGAGAAAATATAGAAATTAATATTGAAACTTTTACCGGGAAGAAAAACTTCACAACTTATACGATGGATTTAACGAAAAAATATATTGAAATTAATGCAGATTATAGAAGTTAAATTGTTGAAAAATTAAAAAGTATAATTAATTAAGAATTATGATTAAATATAAACTTATCTGTAAAAACTGTGATTTAAAATTTGATAGTTGGTTTGCATCTTCAAACGAATATGAAAGATTAAAAAGGAAAAAACTTTTGAATTGCCATAAGTGTAATTCATACAAGGTTGAAAAAACTATAATGGCTCCTCAATTAATTAATAGTAAATCAAAAACAGATAAAAAAATAGATTTAGAAAAATATAATAAAGTCAAAAAAACTATAAAACATTATCAAAAATTTATTAAAGATAATTTCAAATATGTTGGCGATAATTTTGCATATGAGGCAAGATCAATTCATTATAATGGTAAAAAAAAATCAAAAGGTATTTATGGAAGTGCATCAAAGGAAGATTTAAAAGAATTAAAAGAAGAAGGTATAGATGCTCAGATGATTCCTTGGATAGATGAAAAAGAAAATTAGTTTTTGATAAATTTTGCTATATAATTTACTGATAAATCTCTTGAAATAGTCCACTCATCCTTAATAATATTAAAATTCATACCCTCTAATTTATTGAGAGATAAATCATACTTTATTAAAATTTTTTTAAGATCCTCAGGTTTAACAAATTTTTCCCATTCGTGTGTTCCAATTGGTAGCCACCTCAAAACATATTCTGCTCCAACAATTGCAAAAATATAAGATTTCAAAGTTTTATTTATTGTTGCAACAAACATTAGTCCATTTTTTTTCAAAAGTTTTGAGCATGACTTTAAAAAAAAATCTATATCTTCCACGTGTTCAACAATTTCCATATTTAAAATGACATCAAATTTTTTTTTAATTTTAAATTTTTCTGGTGATGAACATAAATAATTAATTTTTAGCTTATTTTTCTTTGAATGAAGTTTTGCAATTTTTATATTTTTATCAGACGCATCAATACCTGTTACATTAGCACCCATTCTTGACATTGGTTCAGATAACAATCCTCCACCACATCCAATATCTAAAATTTTTATTCCTGATAAAGGTTTGGGTTTATTTTTTAATTTGAAATTATTAATAATATTTTCCTTAATATATTTTATTCTTATAGGATTGAATTTATGAAGTGGTTTGAATTTACCTTCTGGATTCCACCATTCATCAGCTATTTTAGAAAATTTATCTATTTCTTTTTTATTTATGCTAGTCATTGTGATAAATAGTTGACATAATAATTTAGATGTATTTTATCCATTATTTATTAAATATTATTAATTAAAGCTAGCATGAAAACAGTCGTATTAAAATTTGGTGGTACATCTGTAGGAAGCATAGATAGAATAAAAAAAGTATGTAAAATAATTGCTTTTTACAAAAAGAATAAAAACAAAGTGGTAGTTGTTTCATCAGCAATGAGTGGTGTGACAAATGAATTGGTAAATAAATCTAAAATGATTAGTAACAATTTTGATAGAGCAGAATACGATGCGCTAGTATCAACTGGAGAACAAGTTTCATGTGCACTTATTGCAGGAAGATTAAAACATAATGGTTTTAAATCAAGATCTTGGACATCTTGGCAATTACCCATTTTAACAGAAGGTCCTCATTCAAGTGCAAGAATTAGCTCAGTAGGCATTAAAGAACTGAATAAATACGTTAAGTCAGGCGGTATACCCATAATCACTGGTTTTCAAGGTATTGGTAATGATTTTAGAATTACTACTATAGGAAGAAGTGGATCTGATGCAACAGCGATTATGCTTGCAAAATTTATTAAAGCAGATGAGTGCATAATTTATACTGATGTAGATGGAGTTTATACTACAGACCCAAGGCAATATAAAAAAGCAAAAAAAATTAAAAAAATCTTTTATGATGAAATGTTAGAGATGGCATCTCTTGGCTCAAAAGTAATGCAGCCTACTTCAGTTCAGGATGCAAAGTTAAATAAAATTGATATTAAAGTTAAATCCTCTTTTGTTTCAAAAAGTGGAACTTTAATAGCAGATTCAAAAAAGACTTTTAGTAATCAAATTATAACTGGAATTTCCTCTACAAAAAATGATGCTAAAATTACAATTGTAGGCGTTAAGGACAGACCTGGAGTAGCGGCATCAATTTTTAGACCATTATCTAATAATTTAATTAATGTTGACATGGTTGTTCAAAATATCTCTCAAAATGGAAAAGAAACAGATTTAACATTTACAATTAAGTCTGAGGATTTGAAAAAAACTGAGAGATTAATAAAAAGAAATAAGTCAATATCATATAAAAAATTGTCTTTTGATAAAGATTTATCAAAAGTTTCTATTATTGGAGTAGGAATGATAACTACACCCGGAATAACTTATAGGATGTTTCAAGCATTAGCTTCGAAAAAAATAAATATTCTTGTTATATCTACCTCTGAAATAAAAATTTCAGTACTTATTTCCTCTAAGAGTGTTAAAAAAGCTGTAGCTGCCTTACACAAAGAATTTAAACTAAACTAATTTTATGAGCCTTAGGCCTTTTAGAAATATTGATAGAAAAAAAACTAGAGTAATTAGTGTAGGTGACGTAAAAGTTGGAGGAGATAATCCAATTTCAGTCCAATCCATGACCAACACATTGACAACTGATGTGTCGGCAACAATAAAACAAATTCAAGAAATTCATGAGGAAGGTGCTGATATTGTAAGAGTGTCTTGTCCTGATGAAGATTCTTCAAAAGCTTTAAAAGAAATCGCTAAAAATGTAGAAATTCCTATAATTGCAGATATCCATTTTCATTATAAAAGAGCTATTGAAGCTGCAGAAAATGGTGCAAAGTGTTTAAGAATCAATCCAGGGAACATTGGTGACAAAAAAAAAATTCATGATGTTCTAAAAGCTGCAAAAGAAAACGATTGTTCAATTAGAATAGGCGTTAATGCTGGATCTTTAGAAAGAGATATTCTTGAAAAATATAAAGAACCGTGTCCAGAGGCATTAGTAGAAAGTGCTTTGAGAAATATAAAAATTTTAGAGGATGAAGATTTTTTTAATTTTAAAGTGAGTGTTAAATCTTCTGATGTTTTTTTATCAATTGCTGCTTACAGACAACTTTCTAAAGCCATGAATTACCCATTACACTTAGGAATAACAGAAGCAGGAGCATTTGTTACAGGTAGTGTTAAGTCTGCTATAGGTCTTGGATCACTTCTCTTAGATGGTATTGGTGACACCATAAGAGTATCTTTATCTGATGATCCTGTAAAAGAAGTTAAAATTGGAAATGAAATTTTAAAGTCGTTGGGATTAAGAAACAGAGGAGTAAAAATTATATCTTGCCCATCTTGTGCAAGGCAAGCTTTCCAAGTAATTGATACAGTAAAAATACTAGAGGAAAAATTATCTCATATAAAAACTCCAATAACACTGTCTATTATAGGCTGTGTTGTTAATGGTCCAGGTGAAGCTGCTTTGACCGATATTGGTATAACTGGCGGTGGAAAAGGAAATAATATGCTTTATTTATCAGGCGTTCAAAGTGAAAAGGTTTTAACAGGTGAAATTATAAATAAAGTAGTATCAGAAGTCGAAAAAAAAGTAGCTGAAATAGAAAAAAAATAAAAAAATGATTCCAAAAAAGACAATCGATGAGTTAATTGCAAAACATTCAACTTTAGAAAAAGAACTTTCTTCAGGTGAAGTAGACAAAAAATTATTTGCAGAAAAATCTAAAGAGTATTCAGATATTAATGAAATTATAGGTTTCGCAAAAAAATACATTTCTTTTGAGAACGACAAACAGGAATTAGAAAAAATTTTAAATGACCAAACATCAGATAATGAACTAAAAAAAATGGCTGAAACAGAATTAACTGATTTAAATTTACAACATGAAATTGATGAAAAAAAATTAAAATTATTCTTATTACCAAAAGATGAAGCAGATAAAAAAAATGCGATTATTGAAATTAGAGCAGGAACTGGTGGTCTAGAGGCAAGTTTATTTGCATCAGATTTATTCAAAATGTATGAAAAAGTTAGTCATAAAAAAAAATGGTCTTTAGAATTAATCTCTATATCAAGAAGTGATGCAGGAGGTTTAAAGGAAGTTATAGCTTCAATCAAAGGCATAAATATTTACTCAACCCTAAAATATGAAAGTGGAGTGCATAGAGTACAAAGAGTTCCAGATACCGAAACACAAGGAAGAGTACACACATCAGCAGCAACAGTCGCTGTCTTGCCTGAAGCAGAGGAGGTAGATTTAAAAATAAATGACTCTGATTTAAGAATAGATGTATTTAGAGCTGGTGGTCCAGGAGGACAATCTGTTAATACAACAGATAGCGCAGTAAGAATTACTCATATTCCAACAGGATTATCTGTATCTCAACAAGATGAAAAGTCACAACACAAAAATAAAGCTAAAGGTATGAAAATTTTGAGAGCAAGACTTTATGAGTTAGAAAGATCTAGAATAGACCAAGAAAGGTCTCAAGATCGTAAGACAAAAATTGGTACTGGAGATAGGTCAGAAAGAATAAGAACTTACAATTTTCCACAAGGAAGAGTTACAGATCATAGAATAAATTTAACACTTCATAAATTAGATGAATTCTTAGAAGGAGAAGCATTCGATGAAATGATTGAGTCTTTAACACTGCAGGCACAAGAAGAAAGTCTTGGTAATTTAAAATAATTAATGAATATTACTTCAGCAATCATTAGTGGTTCAAAAATTTTAAGAAATAAATTTATACCTAGTCATCAGTTAGATTCTGAAATTTTAATGGCAAAAACTATCAAAAAGGATAGAAATTATATTTTGTTAAATTCGGACATTGTTTTAAACAAAAATGATTTAAATTACTTCTTTAGGTTAATTGAACAGAGGTCTTTAGGTAATCCAGTTGCTTATTTAACAAACAAAAAGTTTTTTTGGAATTCTGAGTTTTTTGTTACTAATGATACGTTAATACCAAGACCTGATACAGAATTAATCATTGAAAATGTATTAAATTCAACGAAACAAAAAAACAAAATTAATATTTTAGACATTGGAATTGGTTCAGGCTGTATTTTATTATCAATTCTTAAAGAGAAAAAAAATTTTTATGGAACAGGCATTGATATAAGTAAAAAATGTATAAATATAAGCAAAATCAATGCAGTTAAACTTAAGGTTAGTTCTAGATTAAAATTATATAAATCAGATGTTGACAAATTCAATTTAGGTAAATATGATTTGATTATTTCTAATCCTCCTTATATTAAAACATTTGACTTAAAATATTTGGAAAGAGATGTTACTGAGTTTGAGCCAAGACTAGCATTAAATGGTGGATTAGATGGTTTATTAGAAATCAGAAAAGTAATTAAAAAAACCTCTGAACTGATAAAAAAAAATGGAAAGTTTATTTTAGAGATTGGATTTGATCAAAAAAATAAAGTAATTGAATTATTAAACAGAAAAGGCTTTTATATAAATAGTATTCAAAAAGATCTTGCAAATAATGATAGGTGTATTGTTAGTACAAAAATTTAATTTTTTGAAGTTATGGTAACATTTAGAAACAATAATAATAGCAATAGAAAAAGTAATTTTAGAAGAAATACTAGAAATTTTAAATCTAATGGAGACTCTTCTAAATTTGGTTCTAATTTTTCCAATAATGATAATTTTAAAAGGAAGGCTCCTGGAAGAAATAACCATAATGCGCCAAAATTAATTGAAAAATACAATGATTTGGCCAGGGAGGCTTTATCAAATGGGGATAAAATTTTATCAGAAAATTATTTGCAACATGCAGACCACTTTACCAGAATACTTAACGAAAGAGAAAGTTTTAAAAAAGAGAAATTTTCAGATAATAAATTTAATGTTGTAGGAGAGAATAACGAAAGCTCTGGTCAAAATACATCTAAAAATTTAGCTGAAACATCCAATGATGAAGTCACTGTTGAAAATAGTGAAAAGTCCCAATTAGAAATAAATTAATTTATACCAAGTATTTTTTCAGATTTTAGTACATCTAATTTTATCTTCTTGGTTTCAAATAATTTTCTTTCTTTACCTTTTAAAATTTTACCTGAAGGTAATTTTAATTTTTGAGAATTAACTTTTTTTCCATTTACAATTACTTCATAATGTAAATGTGGACCTGTAGATTTACCAGTTGAACCAACATAACCAATAGTTTGTCCTTGTTTTACTCTAACACCTGTTTTAATTCCTCTGGCAAATTTTGACATGTGTGCGTAAACAGTTTGATATGTTGAATTGTGTTTTATTTTTACACAATTTCCTCCTCCTCCACACCATCCAGCTTTTTTAATTACCCCATCGCCTGATGCCATTATTGGAGTTCCCATTGGTGCAGCAAAATCAGTACCTCTATGCATTTTATTATAACCATCTATAGGGTGTTTTCTCATACCAAAAGGAGATGAAAGTCTTGCTCCATTAATTGGTGTTTTCATTAATGCTTTCTTTACACTTTTACCACTTTTATCATAGTGCCCCTCACTTCCTTTATAGTCAAAATAATATAAGTTATTATCTTGTCCACTTAGTTTAAGATTTGCAAAAAGAATTTCCCCTGTTTCAACAATATCATTTTTCTCATTTAAAAAAATTTCATACATGATCTGAAATTTATCATTTTTCCGAATGTCTCTTTGAAAATCGACTTGAAACCCGTAAATGCTTGCAAATTCAACAATTGTATTTGCAGGTATTTTTTGATCCATAGCTGATTTATAAAGACTTTGAATAATTAAATTTTCTTTATAAATTATTTTTTTATCTAACTTGATTGATACAATTTCATTATTAAAAATATCCTCTTTA
>CACEEJ010000005.1 GCA_902558545.1 uncultured Pelagibacteraceae bacterium
GTTTAATCAGAAGTTTAGTTGGAATATTTTTATTTGGAATTCAAACTTATTTTTTGTCTAAAATTTTAGTTTACTTAATTAGAATAGTAATTTTTTCTATAGATAATTCTTTATTGCAGCAGGAAATATTTATTTTTTATTATTTTGGTATGAATATTATTGATTGGTCTGCAATAATAATCACAATTATTTTACAGACTGTATTTTTTACCGTTGGCATGCAGTACAACAAGAAAATAATTAATTTTTCAGCAATGACAGTCTATGCTGGTTTGTTGATTTTTTTCTTTGTTGTTTTATTAAGTGATGTAAAAATAACTACCGTAGCTTTTTCAAATATTTTTAATTTAAATAATTTTTTAGATATTAAAAATTTAGCACCTTTATTGACTGTTGCTGGAACAATATTTGCCTATTTTTCAATTTTGATAATTAGTTTTGGTGATTTTTCTAGATATGTAAAAAATGAGCAAGAATTAAAAAAAGGAAACTTAAGTTTAATTTTGAATTTAATTATTTTTTCATTTTTATCTGTTTTCATTGTTATAGGGTCCGATGTTTTTCTTAATCAAAAATTTTCAGATATAGATAGAATTTTTACCAATCCAACAGATATAGTAGGAAAATTTGATAATATACAAATAACAATAGTCGTTCTATTTTTTATTATAATTGCTTCAGCTTCTACAAATTTAGTTGCCAATTTCATCCCATCTCAGTACTCTCTAATAAATTTTGCTCCTTCAATATTAAGTTTAAAAAGCGCTAGTTATTTAATTGCTTTTTTTGGTTTGTTGATCGCAATCTTCTGGCTGACTATATTGAGCCAAATAGGAATTTTATCATTTGTTGATACTTTTGGTGCTTTCTTTGGTCCTTTATTTGGAGTGATGGCAGCTGATTATTATTTAATTAAAAATCAAGAATTAAGTAATAAAGACCTATATTCTATAGATAAAGAGAGTGCTTATTATTATTCAGGTGGTTGGCATATAAAAGGTGTTTATTCTTTAATATTAGGATTTATTTTTTCAGCGTCAACAATTTGGAATACTAATTTAATGTTTTTACAATCTTATGCTTGGATAATAGGTGCATTTGTTGCCTGGATAACATACTACTTGTTAGCAAAAAAATAATTTTTAATGCACACATTTGATTTTAAAAATAGAACAGCTGTAGTTACTGGTGGAGCTCAAGGGTTTGGTTTAGATGTTGCAAAAAGATTTTTAGAGTCTGGTGCCAAAGTATTTATATGGGATATCGATGAAAAGCTTCTTAAATCAGCAGTTGATGAAGTAAAAAACCCTAATTTATTTTACAGTGTTGTTGATATATCAAATTATCAAGATGTAGAGAAAAACGTTGCAAACATAACCTCAAAATCAAATATAGATATTTTAATCAATAATGCTGGGATAACAGGTCCTACAGGTCCTTTATGGGAGTATGATGTAGATATGTGGAATAAAATAGTCCAGATAAATTTAATGGGCACTTTCAACTGCTGTCGAGCAATTGTCCCAAATATGATTAAAAACAACTATGGAAGAATTGTTAATGTAGCTTCCGTTGCAGGCAAAGATGGTAATGCAAATGCAAGCGCGTATAGTTCAGGAAAAGCTGGCGCAATTGGGTTAACTAAAGCTTTGGGTAAAGAATTAGCTGACAAAGATATAGCTGTAAACGCTGTTACTCCAGCAGGTGCTAAAACTAGAATTTTAGATCAAATGAGCAAAGAGCATGTACAAAGAATGCTGTCAAAGGTGCCAAGAGGAAGATTTCTTGAAATACATGAGTTTACTTCACTAGTTTGCTGGCTTTCTTCACAAGAAAACACTTTTTCTACAGCTGCGGTATTTGATATCAGTGGTGGTAGATCGACATATTAGTCTCAAAAATTTGAAACTATTTTTTGATCATTATTTTGATTTTTAATAGAATTTTTACCCATAACTGGTGCTGTGATCATTATTGACCAATATATAAGAAGTATAAACGCAGAAATTATTTTCATATAACTCACTTAACAATCAATTTTGAATTTAGAATGTTGAAATTGTGACTGAATATTGAATTTATAAATAATCTCTCTATAAGAAGATCATGTTAAAAATTTTTTATATTTTTATAACATCATTAATCTTTCTTAGCTCCGCACATGCAGAAACTGTAAAAGTTTTTGAATTTACTAAAAAAGAATTATCAGCACTTGAGATCCGTAAAGTAAGAGGAGCAGATAACAAGACTTCTTATACTGTTGGATCAAATGAAAATGGCAATTATTTAAAAGCTGTAGCAGATAATGCTGCTTCAGGCCTTGGAAAAGAGATCAAAATTGACCTAAACAAAACACCTTTTATCAATATTACATGGAAAATTGAAAAAGACCTTCATGGAATTAAAGAGAATACCAAAAAAGGTCATGATTATGCCGCCCGAGTTTTTGCGATTAAAAAAACTGGAGCTACACCTTTGTCAAATAGAGCAATTAATTATGTTTTTTCAAGTAATAGTGAAGTTGGTGAAAATAGACCCAGTCCTTATACAAAAAAATCTATAGACAATGTATTAGCAACTACTAAAGACAACTTAAATGAATGGGTAACAGTAAAAGCCAATGTTAAAGAAGATTTTAAAAAATTTCATGATCTAGATGTGAATGAACTAGATGGTCTGGCTATAATGGCTGATACTGATAATTCTAAAATGAAATCAATTTCTTATTTTCAGAATATTTATTTTTCAGCAGATTAATTATCATTTTATATACTTTTTTAATCCAATACTTAAAAACGATAATAAAATAGCTGCGATAACATCAGCAATTGGAATTGCATTTGGAAAACCAAAGTTCCATATAATTACTCCGATTAACCAAATTATATAAATTTTCATCTTAGATATTGTATCTTAGTTTCTATTAAATTTTTATTTATTTGATATTATTAATTTATGCATAAAAACTTTACTCATAATGTTAAAGTGTATTATGAGGACACAGACGCTGGTGGAGTCGTGTACTATGCGAATTATTTAAAATATTTAGAAAGAGCCAGAACTGAAGCGTTATCGACTATTGGATTAAGCAATACAAAAATAAAAAATGATTTTGGTGCTCTTATAATTGTTAAATCGTGCAATATTGAATATAAAAAATCTGCATATTTAGAGGATGATTTACAAATTAAATCTTTTGTAGACTCTACTTCAAAAACTTCTTTTTTAATGAATCAATCAATATTTAAAGATGAGGAATTGATCCTAGAAGCTAAAATTCATCTAGTATTTATAAATGAAAAATTTAAGCCAGTTAAAATTCCAGAAAAAATCTTATCAGACTTTCAACCCTATACTTTTAGTTCATAGATATTTTTCTAGCTTTTTTAAATAAATCTACAATCATTCTTTCAGATATAAGTTTAGTATTTACATTTCTAGGGCTAGGGTGATAACAGGCAATTAATTTAATATTTCCTGGTAGTAAATAGGATTTTCCGTGAATAAATTTTATCTTTTCTTTTAAATTGTATTTTTTTTTATAAAATTTAATACAATTATCAAATGCCACTTTTCCTAATGCAATAATAGTTTTTAATTTTTTTAAATTGTAAATCTCGCTATCAAAATATTTTGAACAATTATTAAGCTCTTCTATTTTAGGTTTATCTCCTGGAGGAACACATTTTAAGATATTAGTTATATATGTTGATTTTAATTTAAGACCATCATTTAGATTTTCTGAATTTGGTTGGTTCGAAATTTTAGCTTTAAATAAACATTTGAATAAAAAGTCTCCAGATTTATCTCCTGTGAAAGCTCTTCCTGTTCGTGTGCCACCATGTGCTGCTGGAGCTAATCCAATTATTAAAATTTTTGCATCAATTTTGCCAAAACCTGTAACTGGTTTTCCCCAGTAAATCTCATTTATATTTTGTTTTCTTTTTTCTGTTGAAATTTTTTTTACAAAATTAACAAGCCTTGGACATTTTTTACATTTAAGAATTGTTTTATTTAAACTATCTATTTTAATATTCATAAATGAAAATTTTAAATTATTTAGCTATAATATTTATATGCATTAATCCCTCAGTTAAAGCAGATTCAAAAAAAACTTTTATTGATGAATTGCAAAAGGGTGGAAAATTAATTTTCATAAGACATGCATATGCCCCTGGTGGCGGCGATCCAGATAATTTTGAAATTAACGATTGTACAACTCAAAGAAATTTAAGTGATAGTGGTAGAGTTCAATCACAAAAAATTGGCAATTTTTTTAAGAAAAATAAAATTTCAATCGGAAAAGTTTATTCTAGTGAATGGTGTCGATGTAAAGAAACAGCATCTATTGCCTTTAAAGAATATGAAACTAAAAATTTTCTAAACTCATTTTTTAGCACAAAATTTGCCAATAATAGAAAAAAGCAAATTATTGATTTTGATAAATTTATTAGTACTTGGGACAAAGATCAAAATTTAGTTTTTGTTACACATTATGTAGTGATTTCTGAAATTTTAAATTATGCACCATCATCTGGAGAGATTGTTGTTTCGGATAAAAGTTTAAAAGTTATTGATACTTTAGAAATTGAATATTAAAGTAAATTATCATGTCATCTAAAAGAGCAATGAGACAAGCACAAAAACAAGCATATGCAAAGCATCGTTCAAATATTACAAATAGCAGATTTGAACTTAAGAAGAAATTTATTACCAAAAATAAAGAAGAAAAAAAAAATAAAAACTAACTTTCTTGATCAAATTTCTCTATTTTTTTACAATTAGAGATTTTAGATAAACTTTCGACATCATTCAAAACAGCTTTAACAAATATTTCTGGTTTATCTTTTTCAAATAAAATTTGAGTATAAAACTGAGGATAACCATGTTTTAATGTAAGTATTTTTCCATCTTCTTCATAAATATTTCTCACATAGGAGTTTTTCTTTTTAACGCTTAAATCGGTGATCTTATATTTTTGATAAGTTTTTTCATTATAAACGTAATTACGCGTCATAATTAGTTCATTAAGATTTAAAATATATTCATTTTTTAAAAAACCGTCCTCCTTATGATCACATTTGCTCAATACAATAATTTCTGATTGACAATTAAAAGATATAAAAAAAAATGATAAAAAAAATATTAAAAAATTATTTTCTCTCATTCTTATCTGCAAAAAATAAAGCTATAATAAATATTACAGTCCAAGCAAATACAGACAATGTTTTTAAAGGCGTGGTGTCTGCTCCCCAAACATCAAAGAACAAAGCACCAATGATTATCCCTAAAGCATAGATAATACTTACGATTTTAACTTTACTCATAGTTTATATTACTCTTTGATTAAATTTTTTTTGAAAAGAGACATACCATTCTTGATTTTATAAGAATAAGATTCTTTAAAACTCTCAAGTTGCCAACCAGTAAGCCTTTTTTCAATTTCAATTATATTTTCTTTTTTCCAATCATCAGTTGTTTCTTCTAGCTTCCAAAGTCTCTTTTCCTCATTACTTCTTCCACAACCATAACAATAGCCTGTTGATGGGTCAGTTTTACAAATGCTTATGCAAGGTGAAATAATCATTTTTTATAAATTAGTATAAATATTATTACATAAATAGATAATTTTTTAACAATTGTCATTGGACAAATAGTTTCAATAATATATAAAACCTCGTAATTTGTGGGGCGATGGCGGAATTGGTAGACGCGTTGGTCTTAGGAACCAATATGGCAACATGTGAAGGTTCGAGTCCTTTTCGCCCTACCATTAAGATATTATGAAAGTTACAGTAGAAAATAAAAAAGGTTTAAATAAGAATCTTAAAATTTTTATCGATAAAGAGACAATGAACTCTTACATGGATGAAAAATATGAAGAGATCAAAGGCAGTGTAAATCTTAAAGGATTTAGACCAGGTAAAGTTCCAAAAGAAATTTTAAAAAGACAATTTGGTAAAGCAGTTTTTGGAGAGGTCTTAGAAAAAGTTTTAAAAGAAACATCTACAAAAGCTCTTGAAGAAAAAAAAATTAAACCAGCTGGTCAACCAAAACTTGACTTAAAGACTTACGGTGAAGATAAAGATCTTGAGTATGTTTTATCAGTCACAGAGTTACCAAAAGTTGAAATTAAAACTTTAGAAAATATTAAATTTGATGAATACACAGTAAAAATTGACGATAGTGAGACAGATAAAAGAATTAAAGAAATTGCTAAAAACCAACCAAATTTTAAAGAAGTAAGCGCTGATACAAAAGCTAAAAAAGGTGATTTAGTTTCTTTAGATTATAAAGCAACAGTTGATGGTAAGGATTTTAAAGGAAGTGAAGGAAAAAATACTCAATTGACTTTAGGTAAAGATTTATTTTTAAAAGGCTTTGATGAGCAATTAATTGGAGTTAAGAAAGATGATGAAAAAGTTGTAGAAGCAACATTGCCAGAAAATTTCCCAGAAAAAGAATTAGTAAATAAAAAAGCTAAATTTAATTGTAAAATTTTAAGTGTTAAGCAATCAGAAGAAGTAAAAATTGATGATAATTTTGCAAAAAATTTAGGCGCAAAGGATTTAAAAGATTTAAAAACATTAATTTCAAAACAAATTAATGATGAATATAAAAATTCTTTAGATCAATTATCTAAAAACCAAATTTTAAAAGAAATAGAAAAAATTAAAATAGATGAAGTTCCAGAAAACTTAGTTGAGGAAGAAGTTAAAGTTCTTTCACAAGGCATGTCAGAAGAAGAAGTGAAGAAAAATAAAAAAGATTTTGAAGAAAAAGCAAAAACAAGAATTAAAACTGGATTAATTTTAAATGAGTTTGGTGAAAAAAATCAAATTAAAGTAACAGAACAAGAAGTTCAAGCTGAAGTGCAAAAACAACTAAGAATGATGCCTGGACAAGAAAAAATTGTTATGGATTTTTATCAAAAAAATCCATCTGCATTAGCAAGTCTAAGAGGAACCGTATATGAAGAAAAAATTTTAATTTTAATTAAAGAAAAAGGTAAAGCAAATAAGAAAGAAATTTCAAAAGATGAAGCTGAAAAGATTTTAAAAGAAGCCCATAAGCAAGATCATGATCATGACCATAGCCATGTAGAAGAAAAAAAAGTAACTAAGAAAAAATCACCTACAACATCTGCGAAAGAAAAAAAACCTGTAACTAAAAAGGCAAAATCAAAGCCTGCAGTGAAAAAGATAAAAAAGGTTAGCAAAAAGTAATCTCAAGTTGTATAAGTAGAACGAATCAACTTATGACAACAAAATTATCAGAACATATGAGCAATCTTGTACCAATGGTTGTTGAACAATCAAGTAAAGGTGAAAGAGCTTATGATATTTATTCAAGACTATTAAAAGAAAGAATTATTTTTTTAACAGGTCAAATTAATGACAACGTTGCATCATTAGTCACAGCTCAATTACTATTTTTAGAAGCTGAGGATCCAAAAAAAGAAATTTATTTATACATTAATAGTCCTGGAGGTTTGGTTACAGCAGGACTTGGTATTTATGATACAATGCAATATGTGAAGCCAGACATTTCTACTTTATGTATTGGTCAAGCAGCTTCAATGGGTTCTTTTTTGCTTGCAGCTGGCACAAAAGGGAAAAGATTCTCATTACCAAATTCAAGAATAATGGTTCATCAACCGTCTGCAGGTTTTCAAGGTCAGGCAACTGATATTGAAATTCATGCTAATGAAGTTTTGTCTTTAAAGAAGAGGCTTAATGAAATTTATTCAAAACATACTGGAAAGAGTGTTGAAGAAATAAAATCTGCTCTTGAAAGAGATAATTTTATGACTGCAGATGTTGCACAATCATTTGGCCTAATTGACAAAGTAGTAGAAAAAAGATCTTAATACACAATATATTGAGTCATTATTAATCGAAACTTGATTAGTGTGAGTCTTCTATAATAAAGTAATTAAATTGATTCGTTATAAAAATTAAAATGACAACAAATAATAAAAATATTCTTTACTGTTCTTTCTGTGGCAAGAGCCAACATGAAGTAAGAAAGTTGATTGCTGGTCCAACTGTTTTCATCTGTGATGAATGTGTTGAGCTGTGTATGGACATTATAAAAGAAGAGAGTAAAGATACTTTTGTAAAACATCAAGATGGCCTTCCATCTCCAAAAGAAATTTGTTCAGTATTAGATGATTATGTAATTGGTCAAGCTCATGCGAAGAAGGTATTATCTGTTGCAGTACATAACCATTACAAAAGATTAAATTATGAAGGCAAAACAAGTAAAAATGTTGAGCTATCAAAATCCAATATACTTTTAGTGGGTCCCACAGGTTGTGGAAAAACATTGCTTGCACAAACCTTAGCTAGAATTCTCGACGTTCCATTCACAATGGCTGATGCAACCACTCTAACAGAAGCAGGTTATGTTGGAGAAGATGTTGAAAATATTATTTTAAAATTGTTACAAGCATCTGACTACAATGTTGAAAAAGCTCAAAGAGGTATAGTTTATATTGATGAGGTTGATAAAATTAGTAGAAAATCTGAAAATCCATCAATCACTAGAGACGTATCTGGAGAAGGTGTTCAGCAAGCTCTTCTTAAAATAATGGAAGGAACAGTTGCAAGTGTTCCGCCTCAAGGAGGCAGAAAACATCCTCAGCAAGAATTTTTACAAGTAGATACTACAAATATTTTGTTTATTTGTGGCGGTGCTTTTGCAGGTCTTGATAAAATAATTTCTCAAAGAGATAAAGGGACTTCAATTGGTTTTGGTGCAGATGTAAAAAATACACAAGATAAAAAAACTGGTGAATGGATGAAAGGATTAGAGCCTGAAGATTTATTGAAATTTGGATTAATTCCAGAATTTATTGGAAGACTTCCTATGATAGCAACACTTGAGGATTTAGATGAAAAATCTTTAATAAAAATATTACAAGAACCAAAAAATTCTTTAACAAAACAATATCAAGAGTTGTTTAAACTGGATGGTGCTAAACTAACTTTTAAAGAAAACGCTCTAAAAGAAATAGCACAAAAAGCAATTAGTAAAAAAACTGGAGCAAGAGGCTTGAGATCAATTCTAGAAAATATTTTGTTAAAAACAATGTACGATCTTCCTAGTCAAGATAATATTGAGGAGGTTATTGTTGATGCTGGTGCAGCAAAAGGACAGTCACAGCCAATTTTAGTTCATGCTAAAGGTGACAATAAATCTAAGCCAAACAAGACTACAGCGGCTTAATATCCTTAATAAGTAATAAATACCTATTGCATTATAAAATATAATATCCATATTGTTCGTATGGACGTCAAAATTTCACTGCCTTTGCTCCCGTTGAGAGACATAGTAGTCTTTCCAAGTATGGTAATCCCTTTATTTGTAGGAAGAGATAAATCTATTTCAGCACTAAATGAAGTGATGAAAAAAGATAAAAAAATTATTTTAGTAACTCAAAAAAATTCAGAAATTGATGATCCTAAGAAAACAGATGTATTTATGTATGGTTGTGAAGGAAGTATTTTACAATTGTTAAAATTACCAGACGGCACAGTTAAAGTTTTAGTTGAAGGTGTTAAAAGAGTAAAAATTTTAGACTTTAAGGATAATGAAAAGTTTATAACATGTGATTACACACATTATAACGATGTTTCACCTAAAGATGAGGATTTATTTCCTTTAGCAGCTACGGCCTTAAGAAGATTAGAAAAATTAACATCTATAAATAAAAAAATTTCTAATGAAACTATAAACACTATTAAACAATTAAAAGACCCATCACAAATTGCAGACAATATTGCATCTCATATAACAGCCACTATTTCTGAAAAACAACAAATATTTGAAACTGTTGATGTGAAGAAAAGGTTAAACGCCATTATTAAAATAATGGAAAATGAAACAAGTATTATTGGTGTTGAAAAAAGAATTAGGGGCAGAGTTAAAACCCAGATGGAAAAAACACAAAGAGAGTATTATTTAAATGAGCAACTAAAAGCTATTCAAAAAGAACTTGGTGAAATTGAAGATGGTAAAGATGAAACAACCAGTCTGAATAAAGCAATTACAAAAGCGAAGATGCCAAAAGAGGTAGAGAAGAAATGCTTACAAGAATTAAAGAAATTAAAAAATATGAGTCCCATGTCTGCAGAGGCAACAGTTGTAAGAAATTATTTAGATTGGATGACTGAACTTCCTTGGCATAAAAAAAGTGAAGTAGATATAGATTTAAAGAAAGCTCTAGATATTCTTGATAAAGACCATTTTGGATTAGAAAAAGTTAAAGAGAGAATTATAGAATTTTTAGCCGTTCAAAAAAGAATGGAAAAAATTAAAGGTCCAATTTTATGTTTAGTTGGACCTCCAGGTGTTGGAAAAACCTCATTAGGAAAATCAATTGCAAAAGCTACAAACAGGGAATTTGTTAGAATGTCGGTTGGTGGAATGAGAGATGAGGCAGAAATACGAGGTCACAGAAGAACTTATATTGGATCTTTGCCAGGAAAAATTATTCAGATGATGAAAAAAGCTGGAACAAAAAATCCATTAATTTTATTAGATGAAATTGATAAAATTGGAAATGATTATAGGGGAGACCCATCTTCAGCATTATTAGAAGCTCTAGATCCTGAACAGAACACAACATTTAATGATCATTATCTAGAAGTTGATTATGATTTATCTGATGTGATGTTTGTAACGACAGCTAATACCTTAAATATTTTACCTCCTTTATTAGATAGAATGGAAGTAATTAGATTAGCGGGTTATACTGAGGATGAAAAAATTAGTATAGCAAACAAGTATTTATTGCCAAAACAAATCAAAGATAACGGTGTTAAAGAAAAAGAAATGAAGCTGGACGATGATATTATTAAAGAAGTTATAAGAGGATACACAAAAGAGTCAGGTGTAAGAAATCTCGAAAGAGAAATTTCTAAACTTGCAAGAAAAGTTGTTAAAAAAATTGTAGCTGGTGAAGAAAAAGAAGTTGGAATTAATAATAAAAATTTATCTGATTTTTTAGGTGTTCCTAAGTTTAAGTTTGGAGAATTAGAGACTGAGAATAGAGTAGGTATAGTAACTGGACTTGCTTGGACTGAATATGGTGGAGAAATTTTAAAAATAGAGACAGTTACAATGCCAGGAAAAGGAAGAATGCAAATTACTGGTAAATTAGGTGATGTTATGCAAGAGTCAGTAAAAGCTGCAAAATCTTTTGTAAGATCAAAATGTTTAGAGTATGGAATTATACCGCCTGTTTTTGAAAAAAAAGATTTTCATATTCATGTTCCTGAAGGAGCAACGCCAAAAGATGGGCCATCAGCTGGAATTGGCATGGTAACTTCAATTGTTTCATCAATTACTAATATTCCTGTAAGAAGAGACGTTGCTATGACTGGTGAAGTAACTTTAACAGGTCAAGTATTGCCAATTGGTGGTTTGAAAGAAAAATTATTAGCTGCACATAGAGCTGGAATAAAAGAAGTTTTAATTCCTAAAGAGAACGAGAAAGATCTGGTAGATATGCCTAAGAAAATTGTAGACGATATTAAGATCACTCCAGTTGAATATGCTGATCAGGTTGTAAAAATAGCTTTAACAAAAGAACTTAAACCTACAGAGTGGGTTGAGGTCGAGATATCTAAAAAAGACGATAAATCTCAAGCTAGTATTCAATAATAATTAATTTACATTATTTAAGTGTTGATGTAATAAGTAGCCTTGTTTTGGGCGGTTAGCTCAGTTGGTAGAGCATCTCGTTTACACCGAGGGGGTCAAAGGTTCGAGTCCTTTACTGCCCACCAAAACAACAAAGTGGGGGTGTAGCTCAGTTGGTTAGAGCGATCGCCTGTCACGCGATAGGTCGAGGGTTCGAGTCCCTTCACTCCCGCCACTTTTTCGCATTTTTTAATGTAAATATTAATAAAAATGTGACGTATCAGCCCTTCAACAACAGATAAAAACTGATATATAGATTTCCATGTTATCTGATTTTTTAAAAGATTACCTACCAATTATAATATTTTTAGTATTAGCTCTCGGGTTGAGTTGCGCTTTTGTGGTTGTAAATTTTATTCTATCACCAAAAAAACCTGATCCTGAAAAACTTTCAGCTTATGAGTGTGGTTTTGAACCTTTCGAGGATTCAAGAATGGAATTCGATGTGAGATTTTATTTAGTCGCAATTCTATTTATTATTTTTGATTTAGAGATAGCATTTTTATTTCCATGGGCAATATCTCTTGGAAATATTGGATTATTAGGTTTTTCATCAATGATGATTTTTTTGTTCATACTTACAATAGGTTTTATTTATGAATGGAAAAAAGGTGCTTTAGACTGGGAATAGAAATTATAAACCACAATGAATAATAAAATAGATCAAGTTCCTGAGGAATTTAAACAACTTGCAAAAGATTTTAGCAAAAATGGTTTCATTACTACATCACTTGATAATTTAATTAACTGGTCAAGATCTGGATCACTTCATTGGATGACTTTTGGATTAGCTTGCTGTGCTGTTGAAATGATGCAAACAGCTATGCCAAGATATGATATAGAAAGATTTGGAGCAGCTCCACGAGGTTCTCCAAGACAATCAGATGTTATGATAGTTGCAGGAACTCTAACAAATAAAATGGCACCAGCTTTAAGAAAAGTTTATGATCAGATGCCTGAACCGAGATATGTAATTTCAATGGGTAGCTGTGCAAATGGAGGTGGATATTACCATTATTCATATTCAGTTGTAAGGGGATGCGATCGTATAGTTCCTGTAGATGTTTACGTACCAGGATGTCCACCTTCAGCAGAGGCTTTGTTGTACGGGATTCTTCAACTACAAAAAAAGATTAGAAAAAAAGGATCTTTTATTAGATAGTTATGAAAAATTTAGAGGATCTAGAAAAAAAAATTAATTCTGAGTTAAATACTAAAATTAACAACACTGAAATAAAGCATAACCAAATTTATATTGAAATAGATAAAGAAGACATTATTGATGTCGCACTGTTTTTAAAAACAAATCAAGATACTAAATTTAGGCAACTAATAGATATAACAGTTGTTGATTACCCAGAACAAAATCAAAGGTTTGAAGTAGTTTACTTATTTTTAAGCCATGAATTTAATCAAAGACTGATTGTAAAATACTCAATTGTTGAAAATGAAGTTATTCCATCATTAACTAGCATTTTCCCATCAGCAAACTGGATGGAGAGAGAAGTGTTTGATATGTACGGAGTATCTTTCAAAGATCACCCCGATATGCGAAGAATACTAACTGATTATGGATTTGAAGGACACCCATTAAGAAAAGATTTTCCATTAACTGGTCATTCAGAAGTTAGATATAGCGAAGATCAAAAAAAAGTAATCAATGAACCAGTAAAGCTTGAACAAAACTATAGAAATTTTGATTACGAAAGTCCATGGGAAGGAACAAAATATATTAAAGAAGAAATTGAGAATAATGACAAAAAAAATTAAAAATTTGAATTTAAATTTTGGACCACAACATCCCGCGGCTCATGGTGTTCTTAGATTAATCTTAGAATTAGATGGCGAAGTAGTTGAAAAGGCAGATCCTCATATCGGTTTACTTCATAGAGGAACAGAAAAACTTATAGAAAACAAAACTTATATGCAGGCAGTTCCTTATTTTGATCGTTTAGATTATGTTGCTCCAATGAATCAGGAGCATGCTTTTGCATTAGCTATCGAAAAAATACTTAAAATAGATGTACCAATTAGAGCGCAATACATAAGAGTTATATTTTGTGAGATTGGGAGAATCTTAAGTCATATTTTAAACGTTACAACTCAAGCTTTAGATGTTGGTGCTCTAACACCTTCTCTTTGGGGTTTTGAGGAAAGAGAAACTCTAATGACATTTTATGAGAGAGCCTCAGGATCAAGACTTCATGCAAATTATTTTAGAGCAGGAGGTGTTCATCAAGATCTGCCAAAAGGTTTAGAGGAAGATATATTAAAATTTTGTGAAACCTTTCCAAAAATAATTAATGATTTAGAAAGTTTATTAACTGACAATAGAATCTTCAAGCAAAGAAATGTTGATATTGGTGTAGTTACAAAAGAAGACGCTTTAGATTATTCTTTTTCAGGTGTAATGATTAGAGGGTCGGGTGTTCCATGGGATTTAAGAAAATCTCAACCTTATGATTGCTATGAAAGTTTAGACTTTAAAATACCAGTTGGAAAAAATGGAGATTGTTACGACAGATATTTATGCAGAATTGAAGAAATGAAAGAAAGCGTTTCAATTATAAAACAATGTCTAGCTAAAATGGAAAAAGGTCCAATTAAATCATTAGATGGCAAGATTAGCCCTCCACCTAAGGCAGAAATCAAACAATCAATGGAAGCTTTAATTCATCATTTTAAACTTTTCACAGAGGGATACAGAGTTCCAAAAGATGAAATTTATACAGCTGTTGAGGCACCAAAAGGAGAATTTGGTGTTTACTTAATATCTGATGGATCAAGTAAACCTTACAAATGTAAAATAAGAGCACCAGGATTTTCACATTTGCAATCCATGGATTATTTAATTAAAGGTCATATGTTAGCAGATGTTCCTGCGGTATTAGGTTCTTTAGATATTGTTTTTGGTGAGGTAGACAGATGAGTTTAAGAAGACCTGCTAAAGATCAACCAGAAAGTTTTGAATTTAATGCTTCATCATTAGAAGCAGCAAAAGTTATTATTGCAAAATATCCTGAAGGCAAACAGCAAAGCGCTGTAATGGCTTTACTTTATATTGCTCAAAAACAAAATAATAATTGGATACCATTAGCTGCAATGAAGTACATCGCTAAGCTTTTAGATATGCCTTATATTAAAGTTTATGAGGTAGCTACTTTTTATACAATGTATAATTTAGCTCCTGTTGGTAAATACTTTGTCCAAGTATGCACTACAACTCCATGTATGATAAGAGGTGCAAATAAATTAGTTGAGGCTTGTAAGGAGAAAATTTCTGAAAACGAATGTGAATTATCAAATGACAAAAGCTGTTCATGGATGGAAGTTGAGTGTTTAGGAGCATGTGTTAATGCTCCAATGATGCAAATTAATGATGATTATTATGAAGATTTAGATAAACAAAAAACTTTAGATATTTTAGAAAAAATTTTAAATGGAGAAACGCCAAAACCTGGTTCGTATAGAGGGAGAGTAAATAATGAACCAGAAAATAACAGAAAAACTTTAATGGATTTAAAAAATGCTTAAGGACCAAGATAGAATTTTTCAAAATTTATACAATGATAAAGGCTCAGATGTATCTTCATCACAAGAGAGAGGTGATTGGGTAAATACAAAAGAAATTACCGACAAAGGAAGAGATTGGATAATTAATGAAATTAAAGAGTCTCAATTAAGAGGTCGAGGTGGGGCAGGATTTCCCACAGGTTTAAAATGGTCATTTGCACCAAAAGAAGTTGGATCTAGACCACATTATTTAGTTATTAACGCTGATGAATCTGAACCAGGAACTTGCAAAGATAGAGACATTTTAAGATTTGAGCCTCATAAGTTAATTGAAGGTTGTTTAATTGCATCTTATGCAGTGCAAGCGCATGTTTGTTATATTTACATTAGAGGAGAATATTTTGTTGATGGTCAAAAACTTCAAGCAGCAATAGATGAAGCTTATGAAAAAAAGTTGTTAGGTAAAAATGCAGCTGGTACTGGATGGGATTTAGATATTTATATTCATTACGGAGCTGGTGCATATATTTGTGGTGAAGAGACTGCGCTGCTTGAAAGTTTAGAAGGTAAAAAAGGACAACCTAGACTTAAACCACCTTTTCCAGCTTTGATAGGTTTATATGGATGTCCTACAATAATTAATAATGTTGAAACAATTGCAGTGGTTCCAACTATTTTAAGAAGAGGAGCCAAATGGTTTGCTTCTTTAGGAAGAGAAAAAAATACTGGAACCAAAATTTTTTGCATTTCTGGAAATGTAAATAATCCTTGTAATGTTGAAGAAGAAATGAGTATTCCTTTAAAAGAATTAATAGAAGTCCATGCAGGTGGTGTAATTGGTGGCTGGGAAAATTTACAGGCTGTAATTCCCGGAGGTTCTTCAATGCCATTAATACCTAAAGAAAGATGTGAAACTTTAAAAATGGACTTTGATGCTTGTGTTGAAGAAAAAAGTGGACTTGGTACAGCAGGTATTGTGGTTATTAATAAAGATCAGGACATAATTAAATGTATGGCGAGGATTGCAAGATTTTATAAACATGAGAGTTGTGGTCAATGTACACCTTGTAGAGAAGGTTCTGGTTGGATGTGGAGAATGCTTGAGAGAATGGTAAAAGGAGATGCAACGAAGGATGAAGTAGAAATGTTAGGTGATGTTACAAATCAAATTGCAGGACATACCATTTGTGCTTTTGGAGAAGGTTCATCATGGCCTGTTCAAGGATTGCTTAGACACTTTAAAAAAGAAATTGAGAAAAGAAACAATTTGGATCCTATTGTTCAAAAGAAAAACAATATTCCATATTTAGTAGATCAACATTTGTTGGATAAAAAAAATGCTTAAATTAAAAGTAAATGAAATAGAAGTTGAAGTTGAAGAGGGTTTAACTGTTCTTCAAGCTTGTGAAAAAGCTGGAGTTGAAATACCAAGATTTTGTTACCATGAAAAATTATCGATAGCAGGAAATTGCAGAATGTGTTTAGTTGAAATGGAAAAATCTCCTAAACCAATCGCTTCATGCGCTATGCCAGCTGCTGAGGGCATGAATATTAAAACAAATACTGTTTTAGTAGAAAAAGCTCGTAAGGGAGTTATGGAATTTTTATTAGCTAACCACCCCTTAGATTGTCCAGTGTGTGATCAAGGTGGAGAATGCGATCTTCAAGATCAATCAATGTATTACGGAGTAGATAAATCAAGATTTAAAGAAAACAAAAGATCTGTACCTGAAAAAAATATGGGACCATTGATTAAAACTCAAATGACAAGATGTATTCACTGTACGAGATGTGTAAGATTTGCAACAGAAGTTGCGGGAGTTCCAGAGCTCGGTGCTATTGGAAGAGGTGAAGATATGCAAATTACAACTTATCTAGAGCAATCAATGCAATCTGAATTGTCTGCTAACGTTGTAGATTTATGTCCAGTAGGAGCACTAACATCAAAACCTTACGTATTTGAAGCCAGACCATGGGAACTAAAGAAAACAGAAACAATTGATGTAATGGATGCAATTGGATCAAATGTACGAGTAGATACATATGATTGGGAAGTCAAAAGAGTACTTCCAATTATAAATGAAGATATTAATGAGGAATGGATCTCAGACAAAACAAGATATGCTTGTGATGGTCTTCTGCATCAAAGATTAGATACCCCATTTATCAAATACAACGGCAAGTTTGAAAAGGCCTCATGGGATGAAGTGTATAAAATAATTAAATCTAAATTTGAAAACACGTCAAAAGAAAAAATATGTGGTTTTGTTGGCGACTTAACCAATATGGAGACTAGTTATATTTTTAAAGAATTTTTTGATCGAACAATTGATAATAAAAATTATGAGTCAAGATCTGATAACAGATTTATAAATACTTCAAAAAGAGAAAATTATTTATTCAATTCTTCTATAAATGGCATCGAAGAAGCAGATTTAATTTTGATAGTAGGTTCAAACCCAAGATATGAAGCAACTATTTTAAATGCTAGAATTAGAAAAGCTTACTTGAACAACAATACAAAAATAATTTCACTTAATGATGTTGGCGATTTAACTTATCCTTATCAAAGTTTAGATGGTCAAACCCAAACATTAAATAATATTCTTGAAGGAACTCATGAGATATCCAAAGATATTATAAATTCAAAAAAACCAATTATCATTATTGGCGAGTCTCTATTGAGATTAAAGTCTTCAGAATTTTTATTTAACAAAACAAAAAAATTTTTATCAAAAAATAATAAAATTTCAGACGAATGGAACTCATTAAATATTTTATCAACAGATGCAGCAACAGTAGGAAATATTGATCTTGGAATAATTAATAATGAAAATAATTTAATAAGTGATTTAAAAGAACATAAATTTGATATTGTTTATCTTGTAGGTCAAGACAATTTAGAATTTGATAAAAACGATGAATTCATAATTTATCAAGGTAGTCATGGTGATAAAGGTGCTGAGTCTGCTGATATTATTTTACCAGGCGCCGCTTATACTGAACAAGACGGATACTTTACTAATTTAGAAGGAAAAATTCAAAAAGCCTTCAAAGCATCCTATCCACCAGGTGAAGCAAAAGAAGATTGGCAAATAATTAATGAATTAGCTGAATTTATGAATAATAGAAAATTATTTAATGACAGAGATGAATTAGAAAGCAGTATGTTTAATTATTTAAATTTGCAAAAAGAAAAACAAGTAGATGAACAAAATAATTTTTCTAAAGAATTTCAAAGTGAAAATTTAACAATTAAAGTAAAAGATTATTATTTTTCAAATGTTATTGCCAGATCATCAAAAACAATGGTTGAATGTAATAATTCTAAATTAAATTTAAAATCAACAGGTACCGAAGGTTAATATGGAATACTTGAGTATAGTTTTTCAAGAAGTTTATAAGATTTTATTCTTATTAGTTCCTGTTCTTGTTTCAGTGGCAATGATAGTTTGGCTTGATAGAAGAGTTTGGGCTTTTGTTCAAAAAAGACAAGGGCCTAACGTCGTTGGTCCGTTCGGTTTATTGCAATCTTTAGCCGATGCTTTAAAATATATATTCAAAGAAATCATAATCCCATCTAGTTCAAATAAAGTAATTTTCATACTGGCCCCTATAGTCACAATGACTTTAGCTTTGATTGCATGGGCTGTAATTCCATTTAGCGCAACTCAAGTTTTAGCTGATATTAATGTTGGAATTCTTTACTTATTTGCTGTTTCTTCACTAGGTGTTTACGGAATAATAATGGGTGGATGGGCCTCAAATTCCAAGTATCCTTTTCTTGGAGCAATTCGTTCTGCAGCTCAAATGGTATCTTATGAAGTTTCAATTGGGGTAATAATTATTAATGTTTTGCTTTGTGTCGGTTCATTGAATTTAAACGACATTGTTATTGCTCAACAAAATATGTGGTTTGTAATTCCATTATTTCCAATGTTTGTAATTTTCTTTATTTCTGCTTTAGCTGAAACTAATAGACCACCCTTTGATTTACCAGAGGCAGAAGCAGAATTGGTGGCTGGATACCAAACAGAATATTCAGGAATGATGTATGCTATGTTTTGGTTAGGTGAGTATGCAAACATTTTATTAATGTGTGCAATGGGGGCAATATTATTTTTAGGGGGTTGGATGTCTCCAATTGATGTTTATCCATTTACTTTAGTACCAGGTGCCATATGGTTAATATTAAAAATTCTTCTTTTATTTATTCTTTTTGCTTTAGTTAAGGCGATAGTACCTAGATACAGATATGATCAATTAATGAGACTTGGATGGAAAGTATTTCTTCCTCTTTCTTTAATTTGGGTAGTATTAACAGCTAGCTATTTGTTTTATTTTAACCTTTTGCCAGTGAATTAATTATGAATATTTCAAGATTTTTTA
The DNA here is from genome assembly GCA_902558545.1 of uncultured Pelagibacteraceae bacterium. Lineage (GTDB taxonomy): Bacteria > Pseudomonadota > Alphaproteobacteria > Pelagibacterales > Pelagibacteraceae > Pelagibacter. Next base: position 19,612 of record CACEEJ010000005.1, read on the forward strand.
AAACAATATTAATGACAGATTTCATTGGTGGTTTGTTAATTGCAATTAAAGAATTATTTAAATCAAAAAAAACAATTAACTACCCATTTGAAAAAGGTAAAATAAGTCCTCGTTTTAGAGGTGAGCATGCTTTAAGAAGGTATCCAAACGGCGAAGAAAGATGTATCGCATGTAAATTATGTGAAGCAGTATGTCCAGCTCAGGCAATAACAATCGAGTCAGCTGAAAGAGAAGATGGAAGCAGAAAAACAACTCGTTACGATATTGATATGATGAAGTGTATTTATTGTGGCTTATGTGAAGAGTCTTGTCCGGTAGATGCAATAGTACAAGGTCCAAATTTTGAATTTTCAACAGAAACAAGAGAAGAACTTTATTATACAAAAGAAAAATTATTAGATAATGGTGATAGATGGGAGAATGTTTTGGAGGCTAATATTAAAGCTGACAATATCCATAGATAAAAATGATTGCACATGCTATTTTCTTTTATACATTTTCTATAATTGCTGTTGTTTCAGCCATAATGGTTACTGCTTCTAAAAATACTGTTCACTCAGTATTTTTCTTAATTCTCGATTTCATAAGTATTTCATGTCTTTTCATAATGATTGGAGCTGAATTTTTGGGAATGATAATGCTAATTGTTTATGTTGGAGCTGTAGCAGTTTTATTTTTGTTTGTTGTTATGATGTTAAACGTAGCCCAACAAAAAAACCAATGGTTTGCAGGTGAACAAAGCTCCAGACATATCCCTGTAGGATTAATTATCAGCACACTTATATTTTTCGAAATAATAATAGTAATTGGTGGTTGGAAATATAAACCAGAAATTTTTGATATTAATAATTCCATCGCTCAAATCAGTATTAGCAACACTCATTCATTAGGACAAATTTTATATACAGATTATATCCATGTGTTTCAAATAAGTGGAATGATCCTATTAGTAGCTATGGTTGGAGCTATTGTATTAACATTTAGACAAAGATCAGGAGTAAAAAGACAAAGTTATATCAAACAAATATCTAGAGAAAGAGCTGAAGGTGTTGAGGTGCTAGAAGTTCAGAGCAATAAAGGAGTCAAAATAGATGATTGATATAGGTTTAGGACATTATTTAACTTTAGGTGCTGTTATTTTCTCAATTGGAGTAATTGGTATTTTTCTTAATAGAAAGAACATCATTGTTATATTAATGAGTATTGAATTGATATTGCTTTCTGTAAATATCAATTTAGTGGCTTTTTCTATTTATTTGGGAGATTTGGCAGGACAAGTCTTTACTTTATTTATTCTCACAGTTGCAGCCGCAGAAGCAGCCATAGGATTAGCAATCATAGTCGTTTATTTCAGAAACTCTGGAACAATACGCGTTGAACAAATAGATAAGTTAAAAGGATAATCATGGAACTATCGATTATATTTCTTCCACTTATCGCTTCAATTATATCAGGCTTTTTTGGCAGATATATCGGTGATAGAAACTCTGAAATATTAACAAGTGCTCTAGTTTCAATTTCTGCGCTCTTATCAATTCATGTTCTTTATCAAGTAATTGTAAATCAATACGAAGAAAATATTGTTATAGCTACCTGGATAAGCTCGGGGTCACTTGATGTAAATTGGTCAATGTTAATTGATCCTTTATCAGCAGTGATGTTAGTGGTTGTAACTTCTGTATCTGCTTTAGTACATATTTATTCAATTGGTTACATGTCTCATGATCCTCATAAGCCAAGATTTATGGCTTATTTATCATTATTCACTTTTGCGATGTTGATGCTTGTAACATCAGATAATTTTATTCAACTATTTTTTGGTTGGGAAGGTGTAGGTCTTTGTTCTTACTTCCTAATTGGTTTTTGGTTTAAAAAAGAAAGCGCAAATGCTGCAGCTATAAAAGCATTCGTTGTAAATAGAGTAGGTGACTTTGGATTTGCTTTAGGAATTTTTTTAATATTTTATTTATTTGGAACAGTTAATTATTCAGAAGTTTTTCAACAAATTCCAACAGTTGTAGATAAAAATTTATCCTTTTTAGGTTTTGAAGTAAAAGCAATAGACTTAGTTTGTTTACTTTTATTTATTGGAGCAATGGGTAAATCTGCACAGATATTACTTCATACATGGCTACCTGATGCTATGGAAGGTCCAACACCCGTTTCTGCATTAATTCATGCAGCAACTATGGTAACAGCTGGTGTTTTCTTAGTTGTAAGATGTTCTCCAATTTATGAATATTCTCCATTAATATTAAATTTTATAACTATCGTTGGAATGACTACTGCATTTTTTGCAGCTACTGTCGCTCTAGTTCAAACAGATATAAAAAAAATTATTGCTTACTCTACATGTAGCCAACTTGGTTATATGTTTTTTGCAGCTGGCGTAGGAGCATACAACGTTGCTATGTTTCACTTATTTACTCATGCATTTTTTAAAGCTTTATTGTTTTTAGGATCTGGTTCGGTAATCCATGCATTTAAGGATGAGCAAAATATTAATAACATGGGAGGTGTGTGGAAAAAGTTACCATATACCTATGGTTTAATGATTATAGGAACACTTGCTTTAACAGGTTTTCCGTTTTTATCAGGATTTTATTCAAAAGACGCAATTATAGAATTTGCGTATTTAAAAGGTAATACTACTGGTTATTATGCAGCTGGAATTGGAATAATTACTGCATTTTTAACATCTATTTATTCATGGAGATTAATATTTAAAACTTTCCATGGAGAGTACAATAATAAAGAGATTAAGATAGAGGAAACACACGAGTCTCCATTGGTAATGCTTGTTCCATTATTTGTTCTTTCAATAGGAGCAGTGTTTGCTGGTTTTTTATTTAAAGGATTATTTATTGGTCATGGTGAAAATTTATTCTGGGCTGAGTCTATTAAGTTTTTAGAGCCTTTGAGTACTGAGCACCCACCTTTATGGTTTTTACTTTTAACACCATGTTTGGTTTTATTATCTATTCCAATTGCTTATTACTTCTTTGTTAAGAACAAAGAATTACCTAACTCAATAATTTCAATGAACAAACCTTTGTATAATTTTCTAGTAAATAAATGGTACTTTGATGAGTTATATGATGTGTTGTTTATTAAATCTTCAAAAAAACTAGGTTTATTTCTATGGAAATTTTGTGATGGAACTATAATCGATGGTTTTGGTCCTGATGGAATTTCCTCTTTCATAAAAAAATGTTCAATTAAAGCAACTAAATTTCAAAGTGGTTTTATTTATCAATATGCTTTTGTAATGTTATTAGGTTTTTCCGCTTTACTAACCTTTTTAATAGTTAAATAATGAATTTTCCTATTCTTTCATCTTTAATATTATTACCAACAGTTGGTGCTTTGTTTTTATTTTTTATAAAAGAAAAAGAAGGAAATAATACTACGATAAAATATGTAGCCTTATTCACTACAGTAGTAAATTTTTTAATTTCTATCTACTTATGGATTGCTTTTGATCAATCTACCTCTAATTTTCAATTTATAGAAGATAGAACATGGATTGAAGGCTTTATTAATTACAAAGTTGGCTTAGATGGTATTTCAATTTTGTTTATTATACTAACAACATTTATAACACCATTATGCATTATATCTGTAAACAACTCTGTAAAAAATAGATTAAGAGATTTTTTAATTGCAATACTAATTATGGAAAGTTTTATGATTGGTGTTTTCTCTGCGCTTGATTTGGTTGTATTTTATTTATTTTTTGAAGCTGGATTAATTCCAATGTTTTTAATTATTGGTATTTGGGGAGGAGCAAGAAGAGTTTATTCAGCATTTAAGTTCTTTTTATACACATTGTTAGGTTCTGTTTTAATGTTAGTTGCAATAATTTCAATTTATTGGATTACAGGAACAACTGATGTGGTTCAACTATATGAAATTGGTATTGATGTTAAATATCAAAATTTATTGTGGCTAGCATTTTTTAGTTCATTTGCAGTTAAAACACCTATGTGGCCAGTTCATACATGGTTACCTGATGCTCACGTTGAGGCTCCTACAGCAGGATCTGTATTACTAGCCGCAATTTTATTAAAAATGGCTGGATATGGTTTTATAAGATTTTCTTTAGGTCTTTTCCCGGTTGCATCAGAGGTATTTACACCATTAATTTATACATTGAGTATTATAGCAATCATATTTACTTCACTGATAGCTTTAATGCAGGAAGATATGAAAAAGTTAATTGCATATTCTTCAGTTGCGCATATGGGCTTTGTAACTTTGGGTATATTCACTTTGCAACAACAAGGAATTGAAGGAAGTATAATTCAAATGATAAGCCATGGCTTAGTTTCAGCGGCATTATTTTTAACTGTTGGAGTAGTTTATGACAGAATGCATTCTAGATTGATAAGTACATATGGTGGACTAGTTTCTGTAATTCCAAAATATTCAATATTGTTTATGTTATTTGCTTTAGCATCACTTGGTTTACCTGGAACCAGTGGTTTTATAGGTGAGTTTTTAATATTAATGGGAGCTTTCAAGGATAATTTTTTAGTAGCTGTTATAGCAAGTATTGGAGTAATTTTAGGAGCTGCATACATGTTGTGGCTCTATAAAAGAGTAGTATTTGGAAAATTACTTAATGAAGATCTTAAAAAAATTTTAGATTTAAATAGATCTGAATATTTTATTTTATCTTGTTTAGCTGCACCAATCTTATTTTTTGGTTTTTACCCCGATCCATTAATCAACACTATTGAGGTTTCTGTTACTGATTTAATTAATATGCATAACACAAATATAGCTAGTAAATAATATGGAAAATTTAAATTTAATATTACCTGAAATTTTTATTTCTTTATCAATTATGTTTTTACTTATTTTAGGTGTGTTTAAAAATGACAGTTCTAAAATAACTTTTAATTTATCCTTGTTTGTAATTTTAATTACAACAATAGTAACATTCAATGAAACTTTCTCTGTAACTAGAGAAACATTGTTTAATGAAAGCGTTGTAATTGACAGTATGTCCTCGCTAATGAAAATTATAACTTTAATTGGAGGTTTTTTAGTTTTAGTTATTTCGTCAACTTATTTAAAAACATTTAAAATATATAATATAGAATATCCGGTTCTTATTCTCAGTTCAATTCTTGGAATGATGGTAATGATCAGTTCAAATGATTTAATTGTTTTTTATATGGGCTTAGAATTACAGTCATTAGCTCTATATGTTTTAGCTACATATAACAGAGATCAATTAAAATCATCAGAAGCTGGTTTGAAATATTTTGTTTTAAGTGCATTATCATCAGGATTATTATTATATGGATGTTCTTTAATTTATGGTTTTTCAGGTTCTACCAATTTTGATATAATATCAAATCAACTTAATTCTGAGGAATATATTTTAACTTTTGGGATTGTCTTCATATTAGTTGGTTTAGCATTTAAAATTTCTGCAGTTCCATTCCATATGTGGGCACCTGATGTTTATGAAGGATCTCCAACAACTGTAACTTTGTTTTTTACAATAGTACCAAAGGTAGCTGCTTTGACTGTATTTATTAGATTTTTATATGTTCCTTTTTTAAATTTAATTGATCAATGGCAAATGATAATAGTTTTCTTATCAATAGCTTCTATGGTTTTTGGAGCAGTTGCTGCTATTGGGCAAACTAATATTAAAAGACTAATTGCTTACAGTTCTATAGGACACATTGGTTACACTTTAGCTGGTTTAGCTACCGCATCTAACGAGGGAATTCAAAGTTCGATAATTTATATTTCTATTTATGTTGTTATGAATTTAGCTCTTTTTTCATGTCTATTAATGTTAAGAAGAAAAGATCAATATTATGAAGATATTGATGATCTTTCAGGATTATCAAAAAATCATCCTTTGTTGTCTTTGTGTATGTTGTTAATACTATTTTCTTTAGCAGGCATACCACCTCTAGCAGGTTTCTTCGCAAAATTTTACGTTTTTAAAGCTGTATTGGAGCAATCAATGTATTTTTTAGCTATAGTAGGGTTGTTATCAACTGTGATTGCAGCTTTTTATTATCTAAGAATTATAAAAATTATGTATTTTGATAAGGAAAAAGATAAATATGATAAAGACCATAGCTTATGGCTAAAATTTTCTCTGACAGTTTCAACTATATTAATTCTTTTATACTTCATATTCCCAAGTCGGTTAGTAGAAGTTGTTTCAAGAATTAATATTATTTAATGAAATTTAAAAAATTTAAATTTAAAAAAGTTAAAAGCACAAATAATACTGCGATAAGAATTATTAAAGAAACTAAACACAACTTAGGTATGGTTGTTGCCGAAACACAAATAAATGGCAGAGGACAGTATGGAAGAAAATGGATATCATCAAAAGGAAATTTATTTATCTCTTTTTTCAATGAAATAAATAAAACGAAATTATCGATAAATTCCATAACAAAAATCAATTGTCTTTTAGTCAAAAAATTACTCTCGTCATTTACAAGTAAAAAAATTCTATTTAAAAAACCAAACGACTTATTAATTGAGAAAAAAAAAATTAGTGGAATTTTACAAGAAGTCATATTTGTAAAAGATAAAAAATTTTTAATTACTGGTATAGGTATAAATATTAAAAAAAATCCAATTATAAAGAATTATCCTGCTACAAACTTGCAAGAGGTAACTAAAAAAAGTATTAGTAAATTAATTGTAGAAAATAAACTAAAACAACTTTTTGAAAAAAATCTATTTAAACTGTATAAAATTAAATAATGTATATTCTAGGTGATATTGGTAATACGGAAACAAAATTATGTATTGTTTCTAAAAATAATAAAATTTTAAAAAAAATTACTTTTTTATCAAAATCTATAAATAACAAGAAGCTTAATATTTTATTTAAAAATAACAAAATTCAATTAAATAAAATTGAAAAAATATTATTTTGTAGTGTTGTTCCAAAATCATTTTCTATAATTAATAAATTTTTATCAAAAAAAGTTAAACTAAAATGCTATGAGGTTAAAAAATTAAACTTAAAATCACTTATAAAAATCAAAGTAGATTATAAACAGGTCGGCTCAGATAGAATTACTAATGCTATAAGTTTAATAAACAATAAAAATAATTTTATAATTTTAGATTTTGGCACAGCAACAACTTTTGATGTACTAATTAGAAATAGTTATTTTGGAGGAATTATTGCACCGGGTGTGAGATTATCTCTTAATACCTTGTCTGACAAAGCAACTTTGATTCCAAAAATAGATTTAAAAAAGATTAATAAAGTCATTGGCAAAAATACAATCTCTGCTGTTAGATCAGGCTTTTTTTGGGGTTATGCTGGTTTAATTGACAATATTATTAATTTAATTAAGAAGGAAACTGGAAAATCTTTTAAAGTAATTATTACTGGTGGATTTTCAGGTTTATTTAAAAACTCAATAAAAACGAAAGCAAGTCACAACCAAGATATTACAATTAAAGGCTTAATAAAGATTTCAACATTAATTAAATAATATGAAAGATGAACTATTATTTTGTCCCTTAGGTGGATCAGGTGAAATAGGCATGAACATGAATTTGTTCGGCTATGGACAACCTAGTAATCATAAATGGATTATGGTCGACATAGGGGTAACATTTGCAGATGATACTATCCCTGGTGTTGATTTAATTTATCCAGATCCTGGATTTATAGTAGAAAGAAAAGATAATTTACTAGGAATAGTTTTAACACATGCTCACGAGGATCACATTGGTGCAATTGCTCATTTATGGCCAAAATTAAAATGTAAAATTTTTGCAACACCTTTCACAGCTGTATTAATTAGAGAAAAATTTAGAGAAAAGCAAATCGATATAACCAATGATTTAAAGATCGTTGAGTTAAATGGAAAGGTTTCCTTGAATCCATTTGAAATTGAATACATTACTTTAACGCATTCTATATTAGAACCAAACGGACTTAGAATAAAAACTCCTGCAGGAGTTATTTTGCATACTGGTGATTGGAAGGTAGATCCAAATCCTTTGATTGGAGACAATATAAATGAAAAAAGATTAAAGGAAATTGGTGAAGAAGGTGTGCTAGCAATGATTTGTGACTCAACAAATGTTTTTAGCGCTGGTAGATCAGGTTCAGAATTAGATGTAAGAAAAAATATGCTAAACGTAATGTCTAGATTAAAAAAAAGAATTATCATAACGTCTTTTGCTTCAAATGTAGCTAGAATGGAGACTGCTTTTTATTGTGCAGAACAAACAGGAAGACAAATTTCCTTAGTTGGAAGATCAATGCATCGTATTTATAAAGCTGCACGCCAATGTGGATATTTAAAAAATACAATTGAACCAATTGATCCAAGAGAAGCTAAAAATTTCTCAAGAGAAAAAATTGTATATTTATGTACTGGAAGTCAAGGCGAACCAATGGGTGCAATGATGAGAATTTCTAGTTATGTTCATCCAGATGTTTTTATTGAAAAAGGTGATGCTGTAATTTTTTCTTCAAAAATCATACCTGGTAATGAAAAAAAACTTTATAAACTTCACAACCAACTTGTTAAAGATGGAATAGAAGTGATATCTGAAGAAACCGAATTTGTTCATGTTTCTGGGCATCCAAATAGAGAAGATCTTAAAGAGATGTATCAATGGGTAAAACCTAGGTGCGTAATACCTGTGCATGGCGAACATAGACATATGATAGAACACATTAATTTTGCAAAAGAAATGCAAGTACCACATCCAGTTCAAGTAGAAAATGGTGATATTGTCAAGTTATATCCAGGTGAAAAACCTGAAGTATATGACAAGGCTCCAAGTGGCAAACTTTATTTAGATGGCAGTGTAAGTGTTGATCCAGATTCACAATCAATAAAAGATAGGAAAAATTTAAGTGCAAATGGATATCTCGAGGTAACAATTATGATTACACCTAAAGGTAATATACACAACAACCCTATACTTTCATTTCGTGGTTTACCTGTAGATGATAGAGATGATTTTGTTTATGGATTAGAAGAGGAAATAGAGAAAACATCTAGAACTTTTAAAATTGGAAATAAACAACAAGAACACAATCTTATTGATGCATTAAAAATTGCTTGTAGAAAATTTTCTAAAGAAAGAACTGGAAAAAAACCCTTTACCAATATCAATTTAGTAAAAATTTAATGAGTGCAACGGGTTTAGCTATTATCTATATAATTATATGGTGGATAGTTTTTTTTGCTATTTTACCTATTGATGTGAATCGAACAAAGACAGTAAAAATTGATGGTGAGGATCCCGGCTCACCTGAAAATCCAAAAATGATGAAAAAATTCCTTTATTGTACTGGAATTACTACTGTCATTTTCATAATAATTTACTTATTAATTAAATTTGAATATTTAAATTTAAGAAATATGATTAATTAAGATGTTTTTATCAAATTCATTTATACCAATATTAAAAAATAATCCTTCAGAAGCAAAAATTAAATCTCATCAATTGATGTTGAGAGTAGGTATGATTAAGCAAGCCTCTGCAGGAATTTATTCATGGTTACCTTTAGGTTTTAAGGTAATGAAAAAAATAGAGGCAATTGTCAGACAAGAACAAAACAAAATTGGAGCTCAAGAAATATTAATGCCAACAATTCAATCCAGCGAAATTTGGAAAGAAAGTGGTCGTTATGACGATTATGGTGAAGAGATGTTAAGAATAACCGATCGTCAAAATAGAGAAATGTTATATGGACCAACTAATGAAGAGCAAGTTACTGAAATTTTTAGATCTTCAATAAAATCTTATAAATCACTCCCACAACTTATGTATCATATTCAATGGAAGTTCAGAGATGAAATTAGACCTAGATTTGGAATCATGCGTGGTAGAGAGTTTTATATGAAAGATGCCTATTCATTTGATGTATCAGATGAAGAAGCTTTTTATTCTTATAATAAATTCTTTCTTTCTTATCTAAGAACATTTAAAAGATTATCTTTGACAGCAATACCTATGGCTGCTGATACAGGACCTATAGGTGGAAACCTGTCTCATGAATTTATTATTCTTGCTGATACTGGAGAAAGTAAAATTTTCACAGATAAAAGAATATTCGATCTTGATAGTGATGATACTGAAATTGAAAAAGTATCATTGGAAAGTATGAGAAAAAAATATGAACAGTTTTATGCTGTAACTGATGAAAAGTTTAATAAAGAAGAATTTGAAAAAATTGTTTCTAAGGAAAATCAATTGATTACAAAAGGTATTGAAGTAGGCCATATATTTTATTTTGGTGACAAGTATTCAAAACCAATGGGAGCATCTGTTGATTTACCAGGAGGAAAAAAAGATTTTGTTAAAATGGGTTCTTATGGAATTGGTGTATCAAGGTTAGTAGGGGCTATAATTGAGGCAAAATATGATGACAAAAATGAAATCATGAAATGGCCATTGTCTGTTGCTCCTTATGATATTGCTTTAATACCTATGATAAATAAAAATGATAACTCAGCTTTAGATAAAGCAAATAATATCAATATAGAATTACTCAAAAAATAATATTGATACAATCATTGATGATACAGATGAGAATTTCTCATCAAAAATTAAAAAAATGAATTTAATTGGTGCCCCATATCAAATTATTATTGGTAAAAAAAGTGAGGGTGATTTATTAGAGTTCAAGGAAACCGGTGGTGAAACTCAAAAATTACCATTAAGTAAAATTATACAAATTATAACTAAACAAAAAAATTCAATTTGATTTCTACTTTAGAAAAAGAAATTACTTTTAGATTTTTAAAAGCCAGAAAAAAAGATGGCTTTTTGAATGTTATATCTATTTTTTCTTTTATAGGAATAAGTCTTGGAGTTGCAGTTCTTATTATTGTGATGTCAGTTATGAATGGATTTAGGACTGAGCTGATTAATAAAATAGTAGGCTTTAACTCACACATAACTGTAAAAACTTATGGAAATCCAATTGATGAAAAAAAAATAAATAAAAAAAATTTAAAATTAATTTCAGAAAATATTATTTTAAGCAACTCTGGTGAAGCTATTATACTTAAAAACGATACATCAAAAGGTATAATATTACGTGGATATAAAACAAATGACTTTCCAAGTTTAGAAATTGTCAAAAATAAAAAATTTAAAGGGAACAAAGTTCAATTAAAAAGAAACTATATTTCTATAGGCAATGAATTAAGTTTTTCTTTAGATCTAAAAATAGGTGATGAATTAACTTTACTTTCACCATCAGGTATAGGAACAATTATTGGTAGTATGCCAAAACAAAAAACTTTTTTGGTAGCATCAATTTACAATAGTGGTTTGGCTGAGTTTGATAATAATATCGCATTTATTAACTTAAGTACTCTTGAGGATTTTTTTGACTATAAGTCAGTGGATAGAAATTTAGAAATTTATTTAAAAAACCCAAATAAAATTGAGCAGCAAAAATTTATTGTACAAGAAATTTTTGATAATGAATTTGTTGTTAGTTGGGCTGATATGAATAGTTCATTATTTTCTGCCTTAAAAGTAGAAAGAAATGTAATGTTTATTATCCTTTCTTTAATAATTATTGTTGCAGCCTTTAATATAATTTCTGGGTTAACAATTTTAGTTAAAAACAAAACAAGAGATATCGCGATTTTAAAGTCAATTGGTGTGTTAAATAAATCAATTGTAAAAATATTTTTTTTAGTAGGTGTAATAATAGGAACATCAGCTACTATTTTTGGAATTTTTTTAGGTGTAACGTTTTCTCTTTACATAGAGAATTTTAGACAATTTCTTAGCTCAACATTTAATATAAGTTTATTCCCAGAAGAGATTTATTTTTTAAGCAAGATGCCTTCAGAAATAGATTCAACATCAATTTTTTTAATATCAATTTGTTCAATAATTATAACAATAATAGTTTCAATTTTTCCTGCCTTTAAAGCAGCTAAACTGGACCCAATTAAATCTTTAAAATATGAATAATTTTCTTGAATTAAAAAAAATATTTAAAAATTTTAAAACTGAAAAAACAGTAAAAGTATTAAAAAATCTTTCTCAAAAATTTGATAAAGGTAAAAGCTATTCTATAATGGGGCCATCTGGATCAGGTAAATCAACTCTATTAAATTTAATTTCATTGATCGATAGACCATCTTCTGGGTCAATCCATTTTGATAAAATTCCTGTAAATTTCAACGAATCTGAAAAAAATGATGTTTATAGATCCAAAAAAATAGGGATTGTTTATCAACAAAATAATCTTCTCCCAGATTTTACTGCTTTAGAAAATATATATTTGGCCTCACTTGCAATTAATGACAAAAAAGAATTAGCAATATCTAATGCAGAAAAATTACTCAAAAAAATTGGTCTTTCTAAGAGGGCAGATCACTTTCCATCTCAACTATCAGGTGGTGAGGCTCAAAGAGTCGCTATAGCAAGAGCAATTGTAAATGATCCTGAAATTATTTTAGCAGATGAACCAACTGGAAGTTTGGATATGGAAACTGCAAAAGATGTTTTTGAACTTTTATATCAACAAAAAAGGTCGGATAGACTCATTATATTTGCAACTCATAATAGATTCTTTGCTAATAAGGCAGATTGCCTATTGGAGATGATAGATGGTGGTATAAAATCATCTAATGTCTGAGTCTCATTCTCAAAATTTCAATCATCTTAAAATTCATACTCAATATTCTATTTGTGAAGGAGCAGCTAGAATTGATGATTTGCAAGAATATTCTAAGAAAAATAAAATAAAATCGCTTGGTTTGTGTGATACTTCAAATTTATGTGGTGCACTTGAATTTTCAGAAAAGATCTCAAAGTCTGGAACTCAACCAATAATTGGAACTCAAATTAATTTTAAAATTGGAGAAACAATAGGTTTGCTCCCTTTGTTTGCTCTCAATGAAGTTGGATATAAAAATATAATTGAACTTTCATCTTTTTCATATTTAAAAAATGATGAACTGTCTGATCCACATGTAGATTTTGAATTATTATTAAATAACTCTGATGGTGTAGCTGTTTTTACAGGAACTATTTTTGGTTTGTTTGGAAAATTATTTGACAAAGGAAAGTTTACCGAAATTGATGATATTTATAGTAAAATTAAAAAAGCCTTTGGAGATAGATTTTATATTGAGATTCAAAGGCATAATGACCAAAATGAAATTGGATTTGAAAAATTTAATTTAAAAAAATCTTTAGATTTAGAAATACCCGTTATTGCAACTAATGAAGTTTTTTATTTAGATAAAGAAATGCATGAAGCTCACGACGTTTTAATTTGTATAGGTAACAAGACGTATGTAAATGAAAAAAAAAGGTTAAGATTAACCGATCAGCATTATCTAAAAACTAACTCAGAGATGTCAGAATTATTTGCTGACTTACCTGAAGCTTTGGAAAATAATTATAATTTTCCATTAAGATGTAGTTATAGACCATTATTTTCTAACCCGATATTGCCTAATATTAGCAGTAATAAAGATGGAAATGCAGATGAAATTTTAAAAAAAGATTCAATAAAAGGATTAAAAGACAAATTCAATAAGGTCTTTAATTTAAGTGATGAAGATTTAGAAAATAATAATTCTTATAGAGAATATAAGGATAGGCTTAATCATGAACTTTCTATTATTATAGAAATGAAATATTCTAGTTATTTTCTTATAGTTGCTGACTACATAAAATGGGCAAAAAATAATGATATTCCTGTAGGCCCTGGAAGAGGTTCAGGTGCTGGTTCGTTAGTAGCTTGGTGTTTATCAATTACAGATGTTGATCCAATAAAATTTAATCTTATTTTTGAAAGATTTTTAAATCCAGATAGGATTTCAATGCCAGATTTTGACATAGACTTTTGTGAGGATAAAAGAGATCAAGTTTTTGAATATCTAACAAAAAAATACAAAGATAGCGTAGCTCATATTATAACATTTGGTAAATTAAAAGCCCGAATGGTAATCAGAGACGTTGGAAGAGTTTTGGGTTTAGCTTATGGATTTGTTGATAGCATCTCAAAAATGATACCTTTCGATCCGTCTAGACCACAAAATTTAACTCAGTGCATTGCAGGAGAGCCACGATTACAAAAACTTATTAATGATGACCCAAGGGTAAAGAAACTTACCGATCTATCTCTAAAGCTAGAAGGCCTTAACAGAAACGTTGCTACACATGCTGCTGGAGTAGTAATAGCAGATAAAAAACTTACAGAAATTGTTCCTTTGTATAAAGATATTTCTGCAGATCTATTATTACCCTCTACACAATTTGATATGTACTCAGCAGAAAATGCAGGTTTAGTAAAATTTGATTTTTTGGGTTTAAAAACACTTACTGTAATAAACAATACCCAAAAACTTGTAAGAAAAAAAATTAACGATTTTGATATAGAAAAAATTAGTTACGAAGACCAAAAAGTTTTTGATCTATTGTCCACAGGCAAAACAGTTGGCTTATTCCAAATTGAAAGTGCTGGTATGAGAGAAGCTTTAACTCAAATGAAGCCAAATCATATTGAAGATATTATTGCATTAGTTGCTCTATATAGACCAGGACCAATGAGCAATATTCCAACATATAATGATTGCAAACATGGAAAGCAAAAACCAGATTATTTACATCCACTTCTAGAAGATATTTTAAAACCAACTTATGGCGTAATTATTTATCAAGAACAGGTAATGCAGATAGCACAAAAATTGTCAGGATTTACAGCAGGACAAGCTGATCTTCTGAGAAGAGCAATGGGTAAAAAGAAAAGGGCAGAACTTGAAAAACAGAAACAAGGATTTATTGCCGGAGCTGTTAAAAATGGAATAGCAAAAGATATTGCTGCTGGAATTTTCTTAAAAATAGAACCATTTGCAGAATATGGATTTAATAAAAGTCACGCTGCTGCATATGCAATTATTTCTTATCAAACTGCATTTTTAAAAACATATTATCCAAAAGAATTTATAGCAGCTTCAATGACTATGGATATATCCAATCAAAATAAATTAAGTGAGTTTTATGAGGAATTAAAAAGATTAAAAGTTGAAGTTGTTCGTCCTGATATAAACGAATGTTTTGCAGATTTTAGAACTATAGATGATAAATTTTATTATGCCTTAGGTGGTATTAAAGCTGTAGGTTTTGAAGCAATTTCAAATATCGTGAACGAAAGAATTTTAAATGGAAAATTTGAATCAATTTATGATTTTATAACCAGGGTAAATCCAAAAGATATAAACAAGCTGCAATTAGAAGGATTAGTTAAAGCAGGTGCTTTTGATAAATTAAACACAAATAGACAAGCTTTATATAATTCTATTCCATCAATTATAGCTAAAAATAAAAATATATTTGAAAATAAATCTGCTAATCAGATTGATTTATTCTCAGAAGATGAAAGTGCGCAGGATGATATTTTAATTAAAACTGAAGATTGGAAATTTGAAGAAAGATTATCTAAAGAATTTGAAGCAGTAGGTTTCTTTATTTCAGACCATCCGTTAAATCAATTTACAGAGATTTTTAATGATTATAAAATAACAGATTATTCAAGTTTTATTTCAAAAGAAAATTTAAAAGACTCTAACATAGCTGCAACATTACTAAAGGTTCAAGAAAGAAAAACTGCAAAAGGAAATTCTTACGCTGTTTTAAAATTAACAGATTTATCAAGTGTATTTGAACTTTTCATTTTCTCAGATATTTTAGAATTAAATAGAGAAATTTTGAAAGAAGGCAACTCCCTTATTTTAACATTATTTAAAAATGTTTCTAATGATCAAAATCGACTTACTAGGATTAATGTCCAAAAAATAGCTTCACTTAAAGATTTATTTAATAGTCCAATAAACGAGGTTTCATTCAAACTGACATCTGAGGAACAAATTAAAAACATATCTAAAATCTTGAAAGATGAAGGTAATACTGTTGTAAATATTAATTTAGTTAAAGGAGATAATATCCTTCAATTTAGATTGAAATATCCACGTAAATTGGACAGAAAATCTTTAAATCTATTAAGAAATCAAGAGATTCAGGCAATAATAAACTAAATAATTACTTGTTAAATTTAGAAAATATTTGTAAATACTTTCCAAAATAAATTAACACGCACACAGTTGTTGGTTTTATACCTCCGGTCCTTAATTGGAAATTACTGTGGTGGCTTAACCGGGAATAAATATGAAAATACCTAACGTTACAATACAGCAATTACTAGAAGCAGGCGTCCATCTTGGACATAAAACATTAAGATGGAACCCAAAAATGAAAAAATATATTTTTGGAAAAAGAGACTCTATTCACATTATAGACTTAACTCAAACCCTTGAATTAACAAAAACAGCTTTGGAAAAAGTTTATGAAACTATTGCAAATAATGGAAAAATCTTATTTGTATCTACGAAAAAACAAGCATCAGAAGCTATAGCTGAAGTTGCTAAAGAAACAGATCAATATTTTGTAAATTACAGATGGTTAGGAGGTATGTTAACTAACTGGGGTACAATATCAAATTCAATTAAAAAATTAAAAAAACTAGAAATTGATTTAGCTGCAGAAAATAGAGGCTTTACTAAAAAAGAACTTTTAAAAATGAGTGTTAAAAAAGATAAACTTCAAAGATCTTTAGGTGGTATAGCTGAAATGAAAAAAGTTCCAGATTTAGTGTTTGTTATAGATACAAATTATGAATCTCTAGCTATTGCTGAGTCTGCTAAATTGGGAATACCAATTATAGCTATTTTAGATAGCAATTCTAATCCAGATAATATTGATTACCCAATTCCAGGTAATGATGATGCAAGAAGAGCAATTGACCTTTATTGTAATTTAATCAAAGAAACCATCAACAGTGCTAAAAACTCTATGCCTTTAGTTGAGAAAAAAAAAGATAAAGTTAAAGATGATGTTAAAACAAAAACTCTTCAGGAATTAGATAGAGAAAAATTAGAAAAAAAGTTTTCTAAAGACGATAAGGAGAAATTAAATTAATGAGCGATATAGAGAAAGTAAAAAAACTTAGGGAAGCTACTGGTGCTGGTTTTAAAGATTGTAACTTAGCTATTAAAGAGTCAAATGGAGATTTAGAGAAGGCAATTGAAATTTTAAGAGTAAAAGGAATTTCAAAAGCATCAAAAAAAATGTCTAGAGACGCAAAGGAAGGGGTCGTTGTAGTTAGTGGAGACGAAACAAAAACTTCAGTGATTGAAGTAAATTGCGAAACAGATTTTGTTGCTAAAAATGATGATTTTATAAACTTCGTTAAAGAGTTAAGTGAATTAAATAATCAAAATAATTCAAATGTAGAAGATTTAAAGAGATCTAAAATGAAAAATAGCCAAACAGTTGATGAGAATTTAGTAGCTTTAATTGCAAAAATTGGAGAAAAAATTACAATAGGAAAAGCTAAAACTATTCAAAATACTGATGGAGTAAATAATCACTATCTTCATACAGTTGTAAAAGATAATGTTGCGAAATTAGCAGTTATGGTTTCACTAGATACTAAAGATAATTCAGAAATGGTTAAAACATTTAGCAAGCAACTATCAATGCATATCGCAGCATCGAACCCACTAGCTTTAGAGTCAAGCTCAATCGATCAAGCTATTATAGACAAAGAGCAAGAGTTAGTTACTGAAGAGTTAAAAAATTCTGGAAAACCTGAGGACATTGCAAAAAAAATAAGTTTAGGTAAAATGAATAAATTTAAAGAGGAAAATGCTCTTCTAACACAAGCTTGGGTTATGGAACCTAAAAAGAAAGTTAAAGATGTATTAAAAGAACTTTCTATAGCTGATTTAAAGATTAAAGAGTTTTATAGAATAAAGATTGGAGAATAAATGTTTGATGAGAAATCATACAGCCTTAAAATGGATAAAGCCATTGAGGTATTTTCTAAAGAACTTTCTTCTCTGAGAACCGGAAGAGCAAATGCTTCAATGTTGGATTTAATTAAAGTAGATGTTTATGGACAACAAATGCCAATAAACCAAGTTGGCAGTATAACAACTCCAGAACCTAGAATGATAAATATTCAAGTTTGGGACGCTAATAATGTATCATTAGTAGATGCAGCGATACAAAAATCAGACTTAGGACTTAATCCTCAAATAGATGGTCAATTAATAAGATTACCAGTTCCTGAGCTTAATGAGGAAAGAAGAACAGAACTTAAAAAATTAATTAAATCTATTGGTGAAAAATGTAAAGTTTCAATTCGAAATATTCGAAGAGAGGCAAATGAAGATTTAAAGAAACTTCTAAAATCAAAAGAGATTAGTGAAGATGATGAAAAATCTAATGAAAAAAAAGTTCAGACAATAACAGATAATCATATTAAATCAGTTGATGATAAAGTTTCATTAAAAGAAAAAGAAATAATGACAATATGAACCCATTAAAACATGTAGCCATCATTATGGATGGTAATGGCAGATGGGGTTTAAAAAATAAAAGTTCAAGAAATGCAGGTCATAAACAAGGGTTAGTTACTGTAGAAAAAATAATTCAAACAACAATTAAACAAAATATCAAATATTTAACACTATATGCTTTTTCAACAGAAAATTGGAAAAGACCCAAAAAGGAAATAAATTACCTTTTTAATTTACTGGAAAATTTTCTTAAAAAAAAACTAAATTTACTTCACAAGCAAAATATTAAGTTAAAGGTAATTGGGGTTAAGAATTTTTCTATTAAATTAAATAATTTATTAAAATCTGCAGAAAAAAAATTATCAAAAAATACTACTCTGCAAATTAATTTAGCCTTAAATTATGGTTCAAAGACGGAATTAATTGATGCGTTAAAAAAATTAAAAAAAAGTGGTGAAAAAATAAATGAAAAAAATTTAAATAATTATCTCCAAACAAAAAATATCCCAGATCCTGATTTATTAATAAGGACAGGAAATACTCATAGATTGAGTAATTTTTTATTATGGCAAATAGCATATTCTGAAATATTTTTTGAAAAGAAATTATGGCCTGATTTTAAAGAAAATGATTACATAAAAATTATAAAAAAATTTAGACTAATAAAAAGAAATTTTGGAAATATTAATGAGTAAGGAATTAATTAAAAGAATTTTAAGTGCTTTAATACTTTTACCCGTTTCCTTTTTTTTTATAATCACGGGATCAAATTTATTTATTTATTTTATTTTATTTATTCTTTTTTTAACTTTATACGAATGGCATTGTTTAAGTTTCAATAAAAAATATTATATCTATGGTATAGTTTTTATTTTCCTTTCATTTTATACTGTGTACGATTTAAGAATTCATGGTGATTATAAAATTTTTTTACTTATAATTATTGTATGCATATCAACTGATATAGGCGGGTATTTTTTCGGTAAAATCATTAAAGGACCAAAGTTAACCAAAATAAGTCCAAACAAAACATACGCTGGTATGATAGGCAGTTTTGTTCTCTCTTTATTATTTTCGATTTTCTATATAAAGAACTTAGATTTTTTTAATATTTCTAAGACAATTGATATAAATTATAAAATTATATACTTAATATTATTTATTTCATTAATAAGCCAAATTGGAGATTTAATTGTTTCATTCTTTAAACGAAAATCAAAAATCGAAGACACAGGTATAATAATTCCTGGTCATGGTGGAATTTTAGATAGAATTGATGGCATGATTTTTGTATTTCCATGTATGTTTTTGTTATTAAAAATTATTTGATGATTAAAAAAATTGCAATTCTAGGCTCAACTGGATCTATAGGTAAATCATTACTTGAAATTATCGAAAATGATAAAAAAAATTATAAAATAATTCTATTATCAGCTAATAAAAATTATAAAAAATTAATTAATCAAGCAAAAAAATATAATGTTAAAAATATTATTATAACTAATGAGGTAAGTTTTAAAAAAGCATGTAGTTTAAAGCTAGGAAAGAATATAAAAATATTTAATTCCTTTAAAAAATTTAATTTAATTTTTAAAAAAAAATTAGATTATGTAATGAGTTCAATAGTTGGACTTGATGGTTTGTTACCCACGATTAATATAATTAAGTATACAAAAAAAATTGCAATAGCTAATAAAGAATCAATAATTTGTGGATGGAATTTAATTAATAAAGAATTAAAAAAAAATAAAACAGAATTCATACCAGTTGACTCAGAGCATTTTTCTATTTGGTATGGACTTAAAAATTATAGCAAAAAAAATATTGAAAAGATATATATAACAGCATCTGGTGGTCCATTATACAAAATACCTCTTAATAAATTTAACAAAGTAGAAACTAATCAAATTTTAAATCATCCAAATTGGTCAATGGGAAAAAAAATATCGACAGACTCTGCAACTATGATAAATAAAGTTTATGAGGTAATTGAGGCTAAAAATATTTTCAATATACCTTATAATAAAATTGAAATTCTAATACACCCAAAATCTTACATCCATAGCATAATAAAATTTAATAATGGTTTAGTAAAAATTATTGCTCATGATACGACAATGAAAATTCCAATATTTAATACAATATATAATAACAGTGATAAGAAAATAAATAGCAAAGTCTTAAATCTTGAAATTCTTAATAATCTCAATTTTAATAAAGTAGATTTAAATAGATATCCCATGGTTAAGTTGATGAAACACCTTTCTATTAAATCATCTTTATTCGAGACTGTAATAGTTTCAGCTAATGACAAGCTAGTTGATCTTTTCTTAAATAATAAAATTAAATTTACAGATATCCAAAAAGAATTATTTAGAATAATTAATTTAAAGGAATTTCAAAAATTTAAAAAAAAATCACCAAATAAAATCAATGAGATTAAAAAGCTTAATGATTATGTTCATTTAAAAATTTCAAAAAACGTGTATAAGACTAAAGATGTTTCCAAATATTATTAGATCATTATCAATATTTTGTTTACTTTTATATTTTTTTTCTAAACCGGTATACTCAGAAATAATTAAAAAAATTGAAATCACTGGAAATGATCGTATTCCAGAAGAAACGATAATTATGTTTTCAAATATAAGTAAAAATTCAGATATAAGTGAAAAAGATTTAAATCAAATTATTAAAAATTTATACAATACAAATTTTTTTAAAAATATATCGGTTAATGTAAAAAAAAATATTTTACAAATAAATGTAGTTGAATTTCCAATTATACAAGAAATTAAATTTGATGGAATTAAAGCTAATAAGATAAAAGATGAAATTACAAAAAATTTAATTCTAAAATCTAGATCCTCATTTAATGAAATTATACTTAAACAAGATAAAAATAAAATATCAAATACTTTAAAAACAATTGGATATTATTTTTCTACTGTTGATGTGTTTGTAATAGATAGAGATAACAATAAAGTTGATATCACATACAAGATCAATCTTGGAAAAAAAGCCAAAATCAAAAAAATTAAATTTATTGGTAACAAGATATTTAAAAATAATAAATTAAAATCTTTAATTACCAGTGAAGAATATAAATTTTGGAAATTTATTTCAGGAAAAAAATTTCTTAACCAAGCTTTAATTGATTTTGATAAACAACTTTTAAAAAATTATTATTTAAATAAAGGATATTATAATGTCGAAATTAATTCATCCTTTGCTAAAATTATTAATGAAGATGAATTTGAATTAATTTTTAATATTAATGCTAATGATAAATATTATTTTAACGACCTAAATATCTTATTTCCTAAAAATTTTGATGAAAATAATTTTCAAAAATTGACAGATACTTTCAAAGAGTTAAAAGGAAAGTATTACTCAATCAATTCTGTAAATAAAATATTAGATAAAATAGATCTAATTACTTTAAATGAGGAATTTCTATCTACATCTGCTACTGTTAATGAAGAAATAATTGAAAATAAGATTAATTTAACATTTGAAATTAAAGAAACTGATAAATACATAGTACAACAAATTAATATTTTTGGTAACAATGTTACTAGAGAGAATGTAATTAGAAACCAATTAGAAATTGACGAAGGCGATATATACAATGATATATTGCAAAAAAAATCTTTAAATAATATAAAAAGTTTAAGATTTTTTAAATCGGTTAAAGATGAACTAATAACTGATGAGATAGAAAAAAGTAAAGTAATTAATATCACTGTAGAAGAAAAACCAACCGGAGAAATTTCAGCGGGTGCCGGCGTGGGTACTGATGGAACAACCATTGCTTTTGGTATTCGTGAAAATAATTATTTAGGAAAAGGACTAAAACTAAATTCAAACATCGTTTTAAGTGAAGAGTCAGTAAAAGGCCAATTTGGAGTTACTAATCCAAACTACAATAATTCAGATAAATTAGTATATGCAACTGCACTTGCTAATGAAACAGATAGATTAACGAATTTTGGATATAAGACCAATAAAGCTGGATTTGAAATAGGTGTAGAATATGAATATTTAGATGATTTGAATTTAGGTTTATCAACATCATCTTTTTATGAAAATATTGAAACAAGTTCCAGTGCTTCAGCAAGACAAAAAAAACAAAAAGGAAATTATTGGGATAGTTTTGTTAAAATGGTTTTTGATTATGATAAAAGAAATCAAAAATTTCAAACATCAGATGGTTTTAGAAGTACATATTCAATAAATTTGCCTGTTATAAGCGATACTAATACAATAACAAATTCTTATAGATATAAAGTTTTTAAAGAATTATACGAAAATAATGTATCAAGTATAAATATTTTACTTAAAAGTGCTGTTTCACCTGACTCCGATGTAAAGTTATCTGAAAGGTTATATATACCATCTAGAGATTTGAGAGGGTTTGAGTCGGGAAAAATAGGTCCTAAAGATGGAAATGATTTTGTAGGTGGAAACTTTGCGACAACAATTAATTTCACAACAACTGTTCCTCAATTACTTCAAAATGTTGAAAATATGGATTTTGTTGTATTTTTTGATGCAGCTAATTTGTGGGGTGTTGATTATAGTTCAGCATTAAATGATAATGGAGAAATAAGGTCTTCTGTTGGTTTAGGTATCGATTGGATGACAGTAATTGGTCCAATGAATTTTTCTTTAGCACAGCCATTAACCAAATCATCATCAGATATAACAGAAACATTTAGATTTAATATAGGGACAACTTTTTAAATGCTTAAAAAAATATACTTAATAATTTTTTTCAACCTTTTTTTTTTAAATCCATCTTTTAGTGCAAATAAAATTGCATTTATTGATTTGGATTTAGTAATTCAAAAATCAAAACCTGGAATTAAAATTCTAAATGAATTGAATACAATATCTAAAAATAATATTGATGAAATTCAAAAACTACAAAAAGATCTTGAAAATCAAGAGAAATCTATTCAAAATAAAAAAAATATAACTACTGAAGAAGATCATAAAAAAGAATTGTCTTTATTAAGAAATAAAATTTCTGAATATCGAAATATAAAAGATAAAAAAAGTGTTGAATTTAATAAAATTAGAAATGAAAAAATAACTGCATTTTTTAATAAAGCAAACCCTATTATTCAGAAATATATGGATGAAAATTCTTTAGACATACTTTTAGATAGAAAAAATGTGTTTATTGGAAAAGTAAATTCTGATATTACAAATGATATTATTTCCTTAATCGATAAAAACTATAAATAAATGCAGAAATTAGATAAAAATCAGATAATTGAATTATTACCCCATAGAGAACCAATGTTATTGATTGATGAGCTTTACGATATTAAAAAATTATTTTCCGCAACAGCTGTTGTAAATGTTAGGAAAGATAGTTTTTTTGTTAATGGCCATTTTCCTGGTCAACCAGTTATGCCTGGAGTTTTGATTGTGGAGTCTTTTGGTCAGGCTGCAGCCGCCCTAACCGCGCATGGTTTAGATAAATCGACTTATGAAAATAAACTGGTTTTTTTAATGGGTGTGGAAAAGGCACGTTTTAGAAATCCAGTTATTCCTGATTGCAAATTAATACTAAAAATTGAAGCTATACGATCTCATGGTAGGGTTTGGAAATATAAAGGTGAGGCGTTTGTTGACGATAAAAAAATGGCTGATGCTATTTGGTCAGCTACTATTGTTGATAAGAAATAAATAGCAATAATTGTTGATAACTAATACTTAATTGCTTTGATAAAAGCAATTATGTCAAATCCTTTCTTTAAAAATCATGGACCTCTAAAAATTTCTGTGGTTATTAAGTCTCTTGAGCTTAATAAAAATAGTTTAAATAAAGATGAGGAAATCAAAGATATAAAAGATCTTCATTCTTCTAGTGAAGATGATATTACTTTTTTTCATTCCAAGAAATATAAAGATTTTGCTCATAAAACAAAAGCATCTTTTTGTTTAACTACTGAACCTTTAAAAAAAGAATTACCTCAGAATTGTACACCCATAGTTGTTGATAACGTTTTAGTTTCCACATCTAAAATTACTTCTTTATTTTATCCAGATTCTATAAATGATAATTTTGACGAAACTGCAACATTAATTAACGATACTCATTTTAAAGACAAAGTTATTTTTGGTAAAAATGTCTTAATTGGAAAAAATGTTCTAATTGGTGAAAATTGCAAGATTGGACATAACACAATTATAGAAAAGAATGTAATTATAGGTGACAATTGTTCTCTTGGGTCAAATAATATTATTAGAAATACATTAATAAAAAATAATGTAAAAATATTGGACAATTGTGTAATTGGCAAACATGGTTTTGGATTTTTTCCAAATAATAATAAAAATTTAAGGTATCCTCATATTGGAGTAGTTTTAATTGAAGACAACTGTGAAATTGGTTGCAGTGCCACTATAGATAGAGGATCTATGTCAAATACAATTATAGGAAAAAACACCTATTTAGATAATCAAATACATATTGCGCATAACGTTAAAATTGGTGAAAATTCAATAATAGCTGGTCAAGTTGGTATAGCTGGAAGCTCCATAATTGGGAATAATGTTAAAATTGGTGGTCAAGCTGGAATTTCGGGCCATCTTAAAATCGGAGACAATGTAGAAATTGGAGGTGGTTCAGGAGTTGTTAGGGACATTCCTGACAACACAAAAGTAATGGGTTATCCAGCAAAAAAAATTAGAGAATTTTTAAGAGATAATAGATGATACATAGAACTGCTATAATTGACTCAAAAGCTAAGATTTCTAAAAATGTAAAAATTGGTCCTTATACTGTTATCGGTCCAAATGTTGAAATAGATGAAGAAACAGATATTCAATCTCATGTAAATATTACAGGGAATACTAAAATTGGAAAAAATAATAAAATTTATCCATTCGCTTCAATAGGAAATCATCCTCAAGATCTAAAATTTAAAGGTGAAGAAACTAAGCTAGAGATTGGTAACAATAACAAAATTAGAGAATATGTTACAATTAATCCAGGAACAACAGGCGGTGGTGGATTAACAAAAGTTGGTAACAACTGTCTGTTTATGGTTTCAGCTCATATTGCGCATGATTGTTTTGTTGGCGACAACGTAATTTTAGCTAATAATGTTCCGTTAGGTGGTCATGCGCATATAGACGATAATGCTATTATTGGTGGTAATTCAGCTGTTCAGCAATTTACTAGAATAGGTAAATCAGCAATGATAGGAGGCATGTGTGGTGTAGTTAGAGATATAATTCCATATGGAATAGCACATGGCAACAGAAGTGTTTTACAAGGATTGAATTTAATAGGTTTAAGAAGAAAAAATATTCCAAATAAAGAAATAATGATTTTAAGTGACGCCTACAAAGAAATTTTTAAAAATGAAAATTTAACAGCGAATTTAAATATTTTATCAAAAGAATTTAAGAGCAATGAACTAGTGGCAGAAGTTATTGGATTTATAGAAAAAGATAAGAAAAGACCAATTTGCACTCCATTTTCAAAATAAAATGATAGGTTTGTTTTTAGGAGATACTGATTTTTCAGAAATAGTTCTTAGTAAAATTAAAAAATTAAATATAAAATATTTCATAATTGATTTTTCAAAAAAAAATAAATTTAAAAAAGATAAAAATTCTTTCAGAATAAGTATTGGAAAATTTGGATCGATTATTAATTTAATAAAACAAAAAAAATGTAAGAAAGTTTTGTTTGCAGGCAAAATTTCAAAACCAAATTTTTCCTCTTTAAGATTAGATTTTAAAGGAATATATTATATGCCGAGTGTAATCAGAGCAGCCAAAGTAGGTGATGCTGCGATAATTAAATCAATTATCAAAATTTTAAAAAATGAAGGAATTAAAGTTATTAGCTCTATATTTTTTAATCCAGAACTATCTTTAAAGAAAGGAAATTACAGTAAATTAAAACCCAATAAACAGGAACTTTTTTCAATAAAAAAAGGGAAAGCTTATTTTAATAAAACAAAAAGTTTAGACCATGTCCAAGCTCTAGTTGTTAAAGAAGGTAAAATTTTAGCTAAAGAAGGAAGAGAAGGGACAAAAAAAATGTTGTCTAAATTAAAAAAAAAATCAGAAGGAATTTTAATAAAACTACCAAAAAAGAAACAAGATTTAAGAATGGATTTACCAACAATTGGTCTACAAACTTTTATAGACATTAAAAAATATGGATTACGAGGTGTTGTTTTACAATCTAAAAAAAATATTTTTTTAGATAAAGTTGAATGCATTAAATTTGCTAATAAAAATAAGATTTTTATTAATATTATATGAAAAAAATTTTTATACTAACCGGTGAACCTTCTGGAGATAAATTAGCCTCAACAGTTATATCAAAGCTAAAATCACAAAATCCCGATATTGAATACTTATCTGTTGGCGGAAATAATTTAAAAAAATTAGGAATTAAAAGTATTTTTAATTTAAATGAAATAACTTATCTAGGTTTTACCAGTATTTTAATCAATATTTTTAAAATCAGAAATAAAATTAATCAAACTGTTAATGAAATAATTAAATTTAATCCAGATATACTATTTACTGTTGATAGCCCTGATTTTACTATGAGAGTTGCTGAGAGAGTTAAAAAAATTAATACTAACATCAAAACAATTCACTATGTGGCTCCTCAAGTCTGGATATGGAGAAAAAATAGAGTAAAAAAAATTAAAAAATTTATTGACCACATTCTTTTATTATTTGATTTTGAAAAAAAATATTTTGACGAAGAAAATATAAATAATACTTTTGTTGGACATCCATTAATTGAGAACAATAAAGTCAACAAAAAAATTATTGAAAATATTATTCCTAGAGATAAAAAAATTATATCAATTTTTCCTGGAAGTAGAAAATCTGAGACAGACGCATTATTAAATATTTTAATTGATTTTATAAAACTAATGAACAAAAGACATAATGATTTTTATTTTTATTTTCATGCAACCGATGAGAATAAAAATTTAATTTTTTCAGAAATTAAAAAATTTAATATTGAAAATGTAGATGTTGTTTCAGATGAAAGTATAAAATCTAAAATTTTATCTAATTCAGTTTTTGCTGTAGCTAAATCTGGCACAGTTTCACTGCAAATTTCTAGCTCAAATATACCATCTATAATTATTTATAAACTAAGTTTTATAAATTTTATGATATTTAAAATGTTAGTTAATGTTAAATTTGCAAATATAATTAATATCATCAATAATCGTGAGGTCATTCCTGAATTGTTACAAAATGAATGCAATGCTGATGAAATCTATAAAACTGTAATTTATCTTTTAAAAAACCCTGATCTTATGAAAAAGCAAATATTTGATTGTTCAAAAACATTAGAAGGAATTAGATCTAAAACTTCTTCTTCTGAAGAGGCTTGTTTAGTTCTAAGAAATTATCTTAGTTAGTCTTTTTAAAACTTCTTCTTTACCAAGGGCCATAACTATATCATATAATCCAGGACCAAATTTTGATCCTGTTAAACCAATCCGTATAGGCTGACCGACTCCTTTAAAATTTGTATCACTTGTTTTTATTAAATTATTTACTACAGGTTCTAAATTCTCCTTATTTATATTTGATATAGATGATAATTCTTTAATAAATTTTGAAATAATTTTTTTAGCTTTATCATCTATTAATTTAATATCATCTTCATTAAAGTTAACTTCATCATTGATTATAAATTTTGAATTATTATAAATGTCTTCCAAGGTTTTAGCCTTATTTTTTAAAAATGATAATGAGGATTTAACTTTTGTTTTTTTATCATCTTGAATCTTTTCTTTATAGATTTTGCAATATTCATCTAGACATTGATAAAGATCGTTCTCATCTATGGTTTTTATATAGTGTTCATTCATTGATAATATTCTGCTCATGTCTAGTTTTGATGGTGATTTACCAATACCTTTTAAATTAAAGTACTGTATGCTCTCCTCTAGAGTGAATATTTCTTTATCTTGATATGACCATCCCAACCTTAGTAAATAATTTCTTAACGCATCAGGCATTATGCCTATTTTTGAATAATCATCCAAAGTTGAGGCATTATCTCTTTTTGATAGTTTTTTGCCCTCAATAGTATGAATCAATGGAATATGCGCAAATTCTGGAACATCCCAACCCATTGCTTGGTATATTTGTATTTGTTTAAAAGTATTTATTTTATGATCATCTCCTCTGATTATGTGAGTCATTCCCATTTGATGATCGTCAACAGTTGCAGACAAGTTGTAAGTTGGTGTTCCATCATTTCTTAAAATTATAAAGTCTTCTATTGTATTATTTTCAATTTCAACATCTCCTTGGACTAAATCTTTAAGTTTAGAATTTCCCTCTATTTTACTTTTAAATCTAATTACAGGTTCAATATCTTTGGGAGCATCTTTTTCATCAGCATCTCTCCATTTTCTATTATAAATATACGGCATCTTTTTTTGCCTAGCTCTTTTTTTTTGCTCTTCTATCTCTTCAGTAGAGCAGTAACATTTATATGCATTCCCTTTTTTTAATAATTCATTAGCAGTTTTAATGTGATCTTCTATTTTTTGTGATTGAATATACTCTTCACCATCATGCTCAATCCCTATCCACTTTAATGATTTAATAATTTGTATTTTATGTTCCTCTTTAGATCTTTCTTTGTCAGTATCTTCAATTCTTAAATGAAAAGTTCCTTTTTGATTTTTAGAGAACAGCCAATTAAATAAGGCAGTTCTAACACCTCCAATATGAAGAGCTCCAGTAGGAGACGGTGCAAATCGTGTTGCTACTTTAGACATCAATGTTATTTAGACTATTTTTTTAGAAGTTTCTATATAAAGATACTAAAACTCCTTGAACTTTTACTCTATCAGGTCCAAAAATCTTAGTTTCATAGTTTCTATTAGCACTTTCAAGGGCTACAACTTTACCTTTTTTTCGAATTCTTTTTAACATTGCTTCATGCTCATCTATTAATGCAACCACAATTTTACCATTGTCTGCAGTATCTGTTCTTTTAATAATAACAGTATCACCTTCATGAATACCTGCATCTATCATAGAGTCACCTTGAACTTTTAATCCAAAGTAATCACCATTTTTTTCTAAATTATTTGGTAGAGGAATTCTAGAAACCTCATTTTGTATTGCTTCAACAGGTGTTCCTGCAGCAATTTTTCCAAGTACTGGTACTTCTACTTCATCAGAAGTAGTTTGTTCTTCATCTAGTCCACCTTTAATCACACTTGGTGAAAAACTATTATAAATATCATTTGCGGAAGCCGTTTCTGGTAATTTAATTACTTCTAAAGCTCTTGCTTTGTGAGCTAATCTTTTAATAAAACCTCTTTCCTCTAAGGCACTGATCAATCTGTGAATACCTGATTTAGATTTTAAGTTAAGAGACTGTTTCATCTCTTCATATGAAGGAGATACTCCTGAACTTCTCAACTTCTTGTTGATAAATAAAAGCAAGTTTTTTTGTTTTTTTGTTAGCATAAGAACAAATATCGTACAAATAATGTTCTATAAAAGTTCTTTTAAATTAACAATAGTAAAAAAAACAAGTAAAATAGAGCCTTATTTGACTATAAAACTGAAAAAATAGAATTTGTATTTAAGTTTTTCAAAAGTGATTCACCAATTAAAAAAGTATTAATTGATGTTTTGTTATTTAGCTCTAGTAGCTCCTCTTTATTCTTAATTCCACTTTCAGATACTAAAGGACCTTTGTGATTTTTTACGACTTCGTAAATATCATAGGTTGTATTTATATCAGTTTCAAGTGTTTTTAAATTTCTATTGTTTATTCCAATTAATGCATTACTAAAATTTAAAGCTTTTTTTGCTTCTTCTACTGTATGAACTTCAACAATAACCGACATATTATATTTTATAGCTTCATCATATAATTCAGAAGCAAGATCATCAGAAACCCCAGCCAAAATAATCAAAATAGCATCTGCACCATAACTTTTTGCTAAAGGTATTTGAAATTTATCGATAAAAAAATCTTTACACAATATAGGTAAATTTATTTTATCTTTTATTTTGCTTATGTGGATTAAATTTCCTAAAAAATAATCTTCTTCAGTCAAAACTGAAAGACAAGTTGCTTTATTATTTAAATAAATTTGAGCAATATCTACTGGATTATAATCATCAATTATTATACCCGCTGAAGGACTCGCTTTTTTAATTTCAGCAATAACTGAAGTTTTATTATTTTTTAAATTATTTTCTATTTTTTCTTTAAAATTAATATAGCTGTTGTTTTTATTAATTAATTCGTCCAAGGATTTAATATCTAAGGATTTTTTTAATTTATCAACTCTTTCAATTTTCTTTTGAATGATATTTTGAAGTATATTTTCAGACATTTTGAATTCTTTCTAGATGTAAAAAAGTTTTTCCGGAAAGGATAAATTCTCTTGTGTGATTATAAGCCTCAAAAAAGTCAGAAAATTTTTCCGAAATAATTAAACCTGCTGCAGCATTTAAACAAACTGCTTTTGAAAAATCATTATCTTCACCTTTAAATATTTCAATCATCTTATCAGCATTAAATTTTGCATCATCACCTACTAAATTTTTAAAATTATCTGCATTTACCCCTAAAGCATTTGGGTCTATTTTTATTTCAGATATTTGACCATCTTTTAATTGAATAACATTAGTCTTTGCATATGGAGATATTTCGTCTAACCCATCTTCACTATTCACTATCCAGGCAAATTTTAAATTTAAATTTTTAAGTCCTTCTGCAAAAATTTTTAATAATTTTTTATCAAAAACACCCACAACCTGTCTCTCTACAAGAGCTGGATTACTTAATGGACCAATCATATTAAAAATGGTTCTTTTTCCAATTTTCTTTCTTACAGGTCCTACAAATTTCATTGCACTATGATAATTAGGTGCAAACATAAAACCAAAATTATAGGTATTAATTTTTTTTTCAATATCTTCAGGTTCTAAATCAATTTTAATTTTAAGAGCTTCTAAAACATCACCGGACCCACATTTTGAGGAAACAGCTTTATTGCCATGTTTAGCAACTTTTGTACCCATGCTAGCTAAAAGTAGGGCAGAAGCAGTTGAAATATTAAGAGTATTCATGCCATCACCGCCGGTACCACAAGTATCAATACAATCACTCACATTTACTCTTTTAGACTTTTCTCTAAGAACAAAAACTCCACCCGCTATTTCATCTGAAACTTCTCCCTTTTCGGATAGTAAGGTTAAAAAACTAAAAATTTCATCATCACTGGCTTTTCCAGTCATTAATATTTCAAAAGCAGTTTTACTTTGTTCAAAAGTTAAATCTTGTTTATTTTTAAGTTTTTCTAAAATTTGATCCATAAATTTAATTGTTAATAAAGTTTTTAAGAATTTTCATTCCAAACTTAGTTTTAATACTTTCGGGATGGAATTGTACACCATGAATATTAAATTTTTTATGTTGCACACCCATTATAATCCCATCTTCTGTCTCTGCTGTAATTTCTAGATCTTTTGATAACGTTTTTTTATCAATTACCAAACTATGGTATCTGGTAGCTTCAAATATATTTGGGAGGTTTTTTAAAATACCGATTTTTTTAGATTTGATTTTACTTGTTTTGCCGTGCATTAACTTTCTTGCTTGAACAATTTTTGATCCAAAAACTTGTCCAATTATCTGATGACCTAAACATACTCCTAAAAAAGGTAATTCTTTGTATAATGAATTCAATATTTTAATACAGTTTCCAGATTGATTTGGGTTGCCTGGTCCTGGTGAAATAACAATTTTATCATATTTCTTTTTAATGATTTCTTTAGAATTAATTTTATCATTTCTAACTACATCAACTTTCACATGTAATGAGGAGATATAGTGATACAAATTAAAAGTAAAACTATCGTAATTATCTATTAACAATACTTTCATTATCTTAAAGCATTAATCAAAGCTTTAGCTTTATTAACTGTTTCCTCGTATTCATTTTTTGGTTTACTATCTGCAACTATACCCGCACCTGCTTGCACATAAAATTTTTTATTTTTAGCAACTGCAGTTCTTAAAGCTATACAAGTGTCAAATTCACCATTTGCAGAAAAATATCCAATTCCACCAGCATAAACTTTTCTTTTTGATGTTTCTAATTCATCTATAATTTCCATAGCTCTAATTTTTGGAGCTCCAGAAACAGTACCTGCTGGAAAACCAGCTAAGAGCGATTTAAATTTCGAAAATTTTTTATTATATTCACCAACTACATTTGAAACTATATGCATAACATGAGAATATCTTTCAATAATGAAGCTTTCTGTAACTTTTACTGAATTTATCTTTGAGACTTTGCCAGCATCATTTCTACCCAAATCCAGTAACATCAAATGCTCAGAAAGTTCTTTTTTATCTTTAAGTAGGTCTCTTTCATAAAAAAAATCTTCCTTTTTAGTTTTACCCCTTGGTCTAGTTCCTGCGATTGGTCTTACAGTAATTTTATTATCCCTAAGTCTCACAAGTATTTCAGGACTTGCACCAATTATTTGAAAATCATCAAAATTAAAGAAAAACATAAAAGGAGAAGGGTTTGTTACTCTTAGTTTCTTATAAATATCTAATGGTTTCTTTGTTAATTTTGCCTCAAATCTTTGGCTTAAAACAACCTGAAAAATATCTCCTAATTTAATATATTTTTTTGCCTTATTAACCATTGATAAAAATTTATTTTTTGAAGTATTAGATTTTACTTTTATATTTTTTGATTTTTGAATTATTTTTTTATCAATATTCTTAATTGATGACTGAATGAGTAATTTAAACAAATCAGATTTAACTTCTTCATATTTATTTTTATAGTTTTTAATTTTTTCATCTTTAAAAATATTAGATATGTAAAATATTTCTTTTTTTAAATTGTCGTGAATGACTAAAGTTCTTGGACGTAGAAGTCTAACATCGGGTAAATTGAGATCATTTTTACAATTATTTGGAATTTTTTCTATGTATCTGATTGAATCATAAGAAAAATACCCAGAGATTAATGAGCAAATATTAGGTAAATTTTTGAGAGTTTCAAACTTGAAATCTTCAATTATTTTTTCAATTAATTTATCTGGTTTATCACTTAATTTTCTTTTTTTATTTCTTTGAATTAGATAAGAATTATTATTATTAAATTCCCAAATTTTATCAGGATTTTTACCAAATATTGTATATCTACCTTTGATTTTACCTTTTTCTACAGACTCAAATATAAAACTATTTTTTTCCTCTAGAAAATTATCAATTAAATTTAATACTTCCTCATCATTTTTTACCTTCTTTTTAGTAAAGATGATTTGATTTTTTTTGCTTCTGTGTCGAAACTTAAAATCTTTGAAGCTTCGATTAATAATCATTTGAAATAATTTTTAACTCTATCAATAGTTTTTTGATTTAATTGAACTTGATATTTATCATTAAGTAATTGATCATACGATTGTAAGATGCTTTTTCTATTATTTGTATTTTGGCTATTTACAAATTTAAGATATTTTTCATCAGTTTTGTTAAATGAATTTTTATTTGTTCCAGTAATTTTTACTAAATAAATTTTATCTTCTTTATTTACTAGAGCAAAAGAGTTAACAGGTAACGCGTAAAGCATTTTTACTGAATTAATATCAATGAGCTCGTCATCTTCTATAGAATTAATAGAAGAATATTCTTTATTTGATCCTGCCAGCTCTTCAAATTTTGAATTATCAAATTTCTTTTTTTGAATTTCTTCTATAATTTCTCTATTGTAATCAAATTTACCTTTTTGATATATTAACTCAACTATTTCTCCTTTAATGATTTCATCATTTAAATCTGGAGCTCGATCATACTGATTATCAATATTATAAAGTAAAAAGTTGTCACCACTCTCTATCAAGTCTATTTTAGATGTTTTCTTAGAATAAATTAAATCTTCATTAATCTGCTTATTAGAGCTAGGTGCAAACTCGTTTACCTCAATAATATCAACATTAATATCTGCTAATATAGTGTCAAATGTACTTCCTTGAGAAATTTTGTTTTCAATTGAGTCTATTTCATCAAAAAAATCTTGATTAAATTCTTCTATGCCAATTAGATTTTTTGGATTTAATATCACATACTTGAAATCTATATATTCTCTTTTTAATTGCTCTTTATTTTCATTAATAAATTCTTGAATTTCAATTGGAGTGTAATCATCTTTTGTTTTATATAGATTTTCCATATCAAAATACTCGATATTTAAGGATTTATTATTTTCTTCAAATTTTTTTTCTATTAAAAAATTTGGTGTTATTGTTCCAGCACCAATAAAATCAAATAAGTGCTTCTGTAATTCTCTATTTTTTAATTGCAATTCAAACATTGGAGCTGACAAGTTGTTGGAGAGTAAAAATTTTTCATATTTAATTCTTTGAAAAGAACCATTTTCATCATGGAAATTTTTATTTTCTTTAATGTTTTTAAGTATAGTTTTTTCGTTAATTGAAAGATCAAAGTCTTTAATTTCCAAATCAATCAATGTAGTTGAAATTAATCCTGATAATAATTCTTCAATAATATTGTTGTCTAAATTATCTCTAATAGCTTTTTCAGAAATTCCACTTTGATTCACATAGTCAATAAAATCCTGGGTTGTTACATTTGTTTTATTTATTTTTGCAATATTGTTTTGATTATTTGTACTAAACCCACCACCAAAACCACCAAAGCCAAAAGCGATGATGATTATGACAATTAACACCAATCCACCAAATTGTTTCCAGCCTAAGTTTTTTAATTTTTCAATCATAGCGTTATAAATTTATTGATCTGTAAAAAACAAATCTATAGATTAAAAAGTCAATTATGACAAATAAATATATGTATTTTGTAGCTAATTGGAAAATGTTTGGTGATTTAAGATCTCTAAATTCACTTGATAAAGTAATAAAGTTTTCAAAAAATAATAAAAAAAATAAGTTAAAAATAGTTTATTGCCCACCAAATACATTAATTCGTCCATTATCGAGAAGACTTAAAAAAACAAAAATAGAGGTTGGTGCCCAAAACTGTCATCACAGCTATGACTATGGTGCGTATACAGGTCAAGTAAACTCGACTATGCTTAAGAACGTCGGAGCAAAGTATGTTATTTTGGGACACTCAGAAAATAGACAACTAGGTGAGACAGATAATTTAATTAATTTAAAAATAAAAAGTGCAATTAAATCAGGTCTCAAAATTATATTTTGTATTGGCGAAACCTTGAAAGAAAGAAGACAAAAAAAAACTAATCAAATTTTAAAAAGACAAATTGAAAAAGGATTAAAATCGATAAAGAATAAATCCAAAATTATTATAGCCTATGAACCGGTATGGTCTATTGGCACAGGTGTAATTCCAAAAGAAGCTGATTTAAATAAAACTGTTTCATTTATTAAAAGTAGATTTGTAAAAAAATATCCAAAAATTTTATACGGTGGATCTGTAAACACAAATAACGTAAGTATATTAAAAAAAATTCCCAACATTGATGGTTTTTTGATAGGAGGCGCATCACAAATTCCAAAAAAATTTATTGATATAATTCAAAAAACCATTAATTAGACCCACATGGAAACTTTATTATTAGTAATCAACATCATACTTGCAGTTATTTTAGTTCTTTTGGTTTTATTGCAAAAATCAGAAGGAGGTGCTCTTGGTATAGGAGTTTCTCAAGAAAATTTTATGCTATCTAGATCAGCAGGCAGCTTCATGACAAAAGCCACTGCAATCGTAGCAACACTTTTTATTATTTGTAGTCTGGCTCTAACAATAATTTCTAGAGCAGAACTTACTCCTACGGGGTCGGTATTGGATACAGTTGAGGAAAAAACTGAAGACACGCCTTCAATTCCAGAAAATAATTAATTAATCCTTTTCAATTCATTTTTTATTCGCTATAAGATACTTCCATGGCGCGATATATATTTGTCACTGGCGGCGTGGTTTCCTCCCTTGGCAAAGGTCTCTCTTCTGCATCACTTGCTTATTTATTACAATCAAGAGGTTACAAAGTTCGTTTAAGAAAATTAGACCCATATCTAAATGTCGATCCAGGAACAATGAGTCCGTTTCAACATGGTGAAGTTTTTGTAACAGACGACGGCGCTGAAACAGATTTAGATTTAGGTCACTACGAAAGATTTTCTGGCGTTACTGCAAAGGAAACCGATAACATCACAACTGGAAAAATTTATAGCGATGTTCTTAGAAAAGAAAGAAAAGGTCAGTATTTAGGTAAGACAGTTCAAGTTATTCCTCATATCACAGATAGAATTAAAGAATTTATAAAACACGATACACATAAAGAAGATTTTGTAATTTGTGAAATAGGAGGAATAGTAGGTGATATAGAAAGTTTACCATTTGTAGAAGCGATAAGACAATTTTCCAATGATATTGGAAAAAAAAATGCATTATTTATTCATTTAACTTTAGTTCCTTATTTAAAAGCATCGGATGAAATAAAAACAAAACCAACACAACACTCAGTCAAAGAATTAAGAAGCATTGGTATTCAACCTGATATTATTATTTGTAGATCAGAAAGACCAATTCCTTTAGACCACAGAAAAAAAATATCTTTGTTTTGTAATGTTGATATTAAAAATGTAATTGAAACTGTTGATGTTAAAACTATTTATGAGGCACCGATTAGTTTTTTTAATCAAAAATTGGATATTCAAGTTTTAAATTATTTTAAATTAAAATCAAAAAAACCTGCAAATTTGAGTCCTTGGAAAAAAATAACTAAAATTACTCTTAATACTAAAAGACATGTTAACATCGCAATTATTGGTAAATATGTTGAATTAAAAGATGCTTATAAATCTTTAGATGAAGCACTTACTCATGGAGGAATATCCAATAATCTTAAAGTTAATTTGGTTAGAATAGATTCTGAAAAATTAAAAGTTTCAGAAATAAAAAATAAACTTAAAAATGTTTCAGGAATTCTAATTCCAGGTGGTTTTGGTAAAAGGGGAACTGAGGGTAAAATTGAAGCGATAAGGTATGCAAGAATAAATAAAATTCCATTCCTTGGAATTTGTTATGGAATGCAAATGGCAATAATTGAATTTGCTAGAAATCAATTAAAGATTAAAAAAGCAACTTCTTCTGAGTTTGATAAAGGAGGTGTTCATATTATTGGCTTGATGCATGAATGGGAAAAAAGTGGAAGAAAAGTTAAAGGAACAGATAAAGATTTAGGAGGAACCATGAGACTTGGTTCTTATGATGCAATTTTAAGAGATAAGTCTAAAATTAGAGATATTTATAAATCTAGATTAATCAAAGAGAGACATAGACATAGATATGAAGTGGATATTTCATATAAAGAAAAATTTGAGAAGAAAGGATTAATATTTTCAGGTTTATCTCCAGATCATAAGCTTCCAGAGATAGTAGAGCTTAAAAATCATCCTTGGTTTATAGGAGTTCAGTTCCATCCTGAATTTAAATCTAGACCTTTGAACCCACATCCTTTATTCTCTTCGTTTATCAAAGCAGCAAAAAATCATAGATGAGTGCGATTAAAGTAAATTGTGAAAATATAGAAATTTCAAATAAAAATAAGATTTGTATTATTGCAGGTCCATGCCAACTTGAGACAGAACAACATGCACTCGATATGGCTGGAAAAATTAAGGAAATTACTTCGAAATTTGGCCTTGGATTTATTTACAAAACTTCATTTGATAAAGCGAACAGAACAAGTTTAAAAGGTAAAAGGGGAGCAGGATTAGATGCATCACTTCCCGTATTTGATAAAATTAAAAAGGAATTGAATGTCCCTATTTTAACAGACATTCATAATGCTGAACAATGTGAAATTGTCTCAAAATACGTTGATGTTTTACAAATCCCAGCTTTTTTGTGTCGACAAACAGACTTATTAATTGCTGCAGCTAAAACAAATAAAATTATTAATGTAAAAAAAGGTCAGTTCTTAGCACCGTGGGATATGGTGAATGTAACTAAAAAAATTTCAGACTCAGGAAATAAAAATATCCTAGTCACAGAAAGAGGTGCAAGCTTTGGTTATAACACTTTAGTCTCTGACATGAGATCATTACCTATAATGGCAAAGAATGGTTATCCAGTAATTTTTGATGCAACTCATTCTGTTCAACAACCAGGTGGCCAAGGAGAATCCTCTGGTGGTCAAAGAGAATTTGTTGAATATTTAGCAAGAGCTGCAGTTGCTGTTGGAGTTGCTGGTGTATTTATTGAAACGCATCAAGATCCTGACAATGCTCCGTCTGATGGACCAAACATGGTACCATTGAATAAATTAGAGAATCTATTAAAACAATTAAACGATATAGATAATCTAATTAAAAAATAGTGAGCAAAATTTTAAAAGTAAAAGCACGTCAAGTTTTTGACAGTAGAGGAAATCCAACAGTAGAGGCTGAGGTTTATATAAAAAATAATAGTGCATCTGCTATTTGTCCTTCAGGTGCTTCTACTGGAACTTTTGAAGCTTTTGAAAAAAGAGATAAAAATAATAAACGATATTTAGGAAAGAGTGTTTTAAGTGCAGTTAACTTAGTCAACACAAAGATTTCAAAAAAATTAAAAGGACAAAGTATTCACAACCAAGAAAGAATTGATGCTTTGTTAATTAACTTAGATGGTACAAGACAAAAAACTAACTTAGGAGCTAATGCGATGTTAGCTGTTTCAATGGCTGTTAAAAAATTGTCTGCAAAAGCAAAAAAATTACCTTTGTATAAAACTTTTTCTCAAAAAAATAACTTCCAATTACCTTATCCATTAATGAACATAATTAATGGTGGAGCACATGCAAATAATGGTCTTAGAATTCAGGAGTTTATGATCAGACCTGATCGAGCAAAAAGTTTTTCTGAGGCAATGCGGATTTGTTTTGTTGTCATTAAAAACTTAAGTAAATTAATTAAAGACAAAGGTTTATCAACTTCAGTAGGTGATGAAGGTGGGTTTGCACCCATGATCAGCAGCAATAATCAAGCTTTAGATTTAATTGTGAGTGCAATTAAAAAATCAGGATTTGTAAATGGAAAAGATGTTTCTATTTGTCTAGATATTGCTGCTAATGAATTGTACAAAAAGAACAAATACTCTATTCATTCAAAAAGTTATATTTCAGTGGATAAATCCATTAAAGAATATCAAAAAATTATTAAAAAATATAAAATTAAGTCCATTGAAGATCCATTTGCCGAAAATGATTGGTTGGCATGGAATAAATTAATGAAATCAATAAAAAAAGTTCAGATCGTTGGAGATGATTTGTATGTAACAAATCTTGAAAGATTAAAGAAAGGTTTCTTAAATATTTCCTCTAATTCTATCTTAATAAAACTAAATCAAATTGGTACCGTTTCAGAAACCTTAGATGTAATTAAATTTGCTCAAACCATTGGATATAAAACAATTATATCGCACAGATCAGGTGATAGTGAAGATACGTTTATTGCTGATTTAGCTGTGGGCACTAATTCAAATCAAATTAAAACAGGTTCTTTAGCTAGATCTGAAAGAGTTGCAAAATATAATCAATTAATCCGTATTGAAGAAGAACTTGGAAAAAAAGTGAGGATGAATAAGATCAATTAATGCTTCGATTAATAAAAAGAAATTATTTTTTATTAATATCTGTTTTTCTTATTTTTTATTTTGGTTTCAACTTAGTATCTGGAGAAAGAGGCCTTTTTTCGTATATAGAAAAGAAAGAACTTTTGTCTAACTTGAAAAAAGAAGAATTAACCCTAACTAATAAAATAGAAGATATGGATCATAAAAATTCA
>CACEEJ010000006.1 GCA_902558545.1 uncultured Pelagibacteraceae bacterium
ACTTTTTCATTTGCTGGTTACAATATTAGATTTCTTCATTAATAGATATAGCTTATTACAATTATGTTTTTAAAAATAAAAAAAATTCCAAAAGTAAAATGGAGCTCAGAAAAACCATTTAATTTTAAACCAAAGTTTTCTACATTTTTTTTCTTATGTTTTGGTTTGTCTTTATTTGGATTGGGTGAAGGACTGTTAATTGTTTCATTTACAGGAGCCTCTCCTTGGAGTGTTTTAGCCCAAGGTATTTCCTTAAATGTTAATTTAAGTATTGGAACTATCACATTATTAATAAGTATTGCTGTTTTAATTTTATGGATCCCTCTTGGGCAAAAACCAGGGATGGGTACAATATTTAATGCATTGATAATTGCAATTATGATTGATCTTTGCATTAAATATGTTCCAACACCATCAAATTTTATTTATCAATTATTATTAGCTGTAATTTCTGTGATCATGGTTGGAATAGGTGGCGGTATATATTTGGTATCTAATTTAGGAGCCGGTCCTAGAGATGGATTAATGATAGGATTACAAAAATTAACTAATTTTCCTATAGCTGTTGTAAGAGGAACATTAGAAATTTCAGTTGTTAGTATTGGGTGGTATTTAGGAGGAACAGTTGGGGTTGGAACTTTATTATTTGCTTTTGGCATAGGTCCTTGTGTTGCTTTAGGACTTTATTTAGTTGATAAAACTTTTGATTAGGCTGCAGCTATAGCTTTTTCGCTTTTTTTTCTTTCGTGTGGATCAAGAATTGCTTTTCTTAATCTGCATGAGTCTGGTGTTATCTCTAAAGCTTCATCTGTATTAAGCATACTTAATTGTTCTGCAATTGACATCTTTCTTACTGGTGTAAGAACAACATTCTCATCAGTACCTTGAGTTCTCATATTAGTCAATTTTTTACCCTTCATTACATTAATAATCATATCACCTGGTTTAGGTGAAAGACCAACTATCATTCCAGGATAAACAGAGTCATTATGTGTAACAAACATTTCTCCTCGTGCCTGTAAGTTAAAGATAGCAAATGCAACAGCTTTTCCTTGCTCCATTGAGATTAATGCTCCATTTCTTCTACCTTCCATCTCTCCTTCAAAAGGACCATAGCTATGGAATATTCTGTTGATCACTCCATTTCCTTTTGTAAGTGTAAGAAATCTACTTGTGTAGCCCATTAAACCTCTAGTAGGCGCATGAAAAATTAATCTTTTTTTGTTAGTTCCAGTATCTTTTAGTTCTATTAGTTTACCTTTTCTTCTGTTCATTGAGTCAATTACTTTTGATGAATGTTCTTCATCAAGATCCATAGTAATTTCTTCAATTGGCTCAAGTTTGTTTCCACTTTCATCAGTTTTATATAAAACTTTTGGAGGACTAACTGTCATTTCAAAACCTTCTCTTCTCATTTGAGTTAAAAGAATTTCCAACATCAACTCACCTCTACCACTAACAACAAAAGAGTCTTTTCCCTCGTTTTCAGAAAATGTAATTCCAACATTATTTTGTGCCTCTTGAACCAATCTATCTCTTATTTGGGTGCTGGTAAGTCTTTTACCTTCAGTTCCAGCTAAGGGCGAAGTATTTACAGTAATTGTAATTGACATTGTAGGAGGATCTATTGGTGTCGCAGGGATTGGCTCATTTACCCCTAGATCACATATCGTATCAGCAACATTTGCTTTTTCTAACCCGGCTACAACTACGATATCCCCAGCCTCGCCAACATCTATTGGAACTTTTTTTGTCCCTTCATATCTAAAAATTTTTGTTAATTTTCCTTCATCAACTTTTTCACCATTTAAATTGATTGCTTTTATAGATTGATTAGCTTTAGCAGTTCCCTGTGCAATTCTTCCAACTAAACTTCTTCCTAAAAAACTATCTGCATAAAGTAGCGTTGACAACATTGCAAAAGGTTTATTTTTATCAAGTTCAGCAGGTTTTACATGATCAACAATTAAATCTAACAAAGGGTTTAAATTTTCTCTTGGGCCATCAACTTCATGATCAGCCCAACCTGATCTTCCACTTGCATACAGAACTGGAAAATCTAATTGTTCTTCATTTGCATCTAAGCTAACAAACAAATCAAATGTTTCATCCAAAACTTCATTAGCTCTTTGATCAGCTTTATCTAATTTATTAATAACAACAATTGGCTTTAATCCTTGTTTAAGAGCTTTGGATAATACAAATTTTGTTTGAGGCATAACACCTTCTGCAGAGTCAATTAATAACAAGGCTCCATCTGCCATACTTAAAACTCTTTCAACTTCAGCAGCAAAATCTCTGTGGCCTGGAGTATCGATTATATTTATTCTTGAATTATTCCAATTAATTGAAGCAGGTTTAGCTAAAATTGTAATTCCTCTTTCTTTTTCAAGTTCTCCTGAGTCCATTAATCTTTCATCAACAACTTCATTATCCCTAAATGAACCACTTTGTTTCATTAAATTATCAATTAAAGTTGTCTTACCATGATCAACATGGGCGATGATTGTGATGTTTCTGATATTATTACTCATAAATTCTGGCTCTTATACATATTTAAAAGGATATTAAAACTCAAAAAAACTCATAACTGGCTTGAATAATTTTCAAAATTCAGGATTAATTTGTCTTTTTTTGCTTATCTTTTTTAAGTTTTCTTTTTTCTTTAAAGCTCAATTTAGGTTTTTTTTTAACACTAGAGTCTTTAAATGATTTACCACTATATCTTTTTGACATGATTAAATTTCACACAAAAAAAAGGCCATCTTGAGATGGCCTTTTAAAATTTTTTAAGAAAATGAGGGATTACATACCCATTCCACCCATTCCACCCATGCCGCCCATACCACCAGGCATTCCACCAGGCATTCCACCAGCAGGATC
Source organism: uncultured Pelagibacteraceae bacterium (assembly GCA_902558545.1). Taxonomy (GTDB): domain Bacteria; phylum Pseudomonadota; class Alphaproteobacteria; order Pelagibacterales; family Pelagibacteraceae; genus Pelagibacter. The sequence continues at coordinate 2,884 of CACEEJ010000006.1, forward strand.
TTTTTCCTCTGGTTTGTCAGCGATCATTGCTTCTGTAGTTACTAATAATCCAGCAATTGAAGCAGCGTCTTGTAAAGCAGTTCTCACAACTTTAACTGGGTCTATGATACCCTTTGCAAACATATCACAATATTCTTCGTTTTGAGCATCGTAACCGTTAGTTTTTTTCTTCTGCTCTAATAATTTACCAACTACCACTGAACCATCAACACCAGCATTTTTAGTAATTTGTCTAATTGGAGCTTCCAATGCTTTTCTCACAAGATCTACACCTGCTTTCTGGTCATCACCTTTTGCTTTAACTTTATCAAGTTCTTGAGCAGCGTAAAGAAGAGCACAACCACCACCTGTTACAATTCCTTCTTCAACAGCAGCTCTAGTTGCATTTAAAGCATCTTCAACTCTATCTTTTCTTTCTTTAACTTCAACTTCAGTTGCACCACCAACTTTGATAACCGCAACTCCACCAGCTAACTTTGCAAGTCTCTCTTGAAGTTTTTCTCTATCATAATCAGAAGTAGTTTCCTCAACTTGTTGTTTGATTGAAGCACATCTAGCTTCGATGTCAGACTTTTTACCACCACCATTTACAATGGTACTATTATCTTTATCCACTTTTATTTTTTTACATGATCCAAGATCATCAAGTTTAACGTTTTCAAGTTTAATACCTAGATCTTCAGATATCACCTGACCCCCTGTTAAAATGGCAATATCCTCAAGCATAGCTTTTCTTCTATCACCAAATCCCGGAGCTTTAACAGCTACAACTTTTAAACCACCTCTTAATTTGTTTACTACCAAAGTTGCTAAAGCTTCTCCCTCAACATCTTCAGAAATAATCATCAGTGGTCTACCAGCTTGTACAACGGCTTCCAAAAGCGGAACCATTGGCTGCAAATTAGTTAATTTCTTTTCATGCAATAAAATGAAAGGGTTGTCTAATTCTGTAGTCATCTTATCACTATTAGTAATAAAGTATGGCGATAAATATCCTCTATCAAACTGCATACCTTCAACTACATCAAGTTCGGTCTCAATACCTTTATTTTCCTCAACAGTAATAACTCCTTCGTTACCAACTTTTTGCATAGCTTTTGCAATCATTGTTCCAATTTCTTTATCACCATTTGCTGATATTGTACCAACTTGAGCAATTTCATCACTGTCTTTTACTTTTTTTGCAGATGCAACAAGGCTATCTTTTACTGTTTCTACAGCAGCATCAATTCCTCTTTTTACATCCATTGGATTCATGCCAGCTGTAACATACTTCACACCTTCTTTAACAATAGCTTGTGCAAGTATAGTTGCAGTAGTTGTTCCGTCACCAGCTTCATCATTAGTTTTGCTAGCAACTTCTTTAACCATTTGTGCACCCATATTTTCGAATTTATCTTCAAGGTCTATTTCTTTAGCAACAGAAACACCATCTTTAGTAATTCTAGGTGCACCATAAGATTTGTCCATTACAACATTTCTTCCTTTAGGTCCTAAAGTTACTTTAACAGTGTCAGCCAAGATGTTTACACCTCTTATCATTGCTGCTCTCGCTTCAGCATCAAATTTAACAACTTTTGCCATTATATTTCTCCTTTAATTTAAATTACTTACCTGAAATACCCATAATGTCTGACTCTTTCATTATGCTGTATTCTTTACCATTAATTTTAACTTCAGTTCCTGACCATTTGCCAAATAATACTTTATCACCAACTTTAACATCCATTGGAATTATTTTTCCATCTTCAGTTTTTGCTCCACCACCTACAGCAACCACTTTACCTTCTTGAGGTTTTTCTTGAGCTGAATCTGGTATGATTATTCCACCAGCGGTTTTTTCACTGCTGTCTAATACTTCGATTAGTACTCTATCGTGTAACGGTTTAAACTTCATAAATTCTCCTTTAAAAAACTTTATAAATATGAGCTTCATATAGATATTTCGTCGACTATTTCAAGATTAGAAACTGTTAGAATTTGAAAAGTGCTAGTAAAATCTGGAATTTGTGGTTTATACCTTAGAATATGACCAAAAATTTAGATTTAAATGGCTTACAATCAATTGCTGATAATTATGATCTTTTTTATATAGACTTATGGGGTGTTGTTCATAATGGGGTCAATCTTCATGAAGAAGCAATAGCTGTTTTAAATGAGCTTTTAAAAAAAAAGAAAATGTTCGTACTTTTAACAAATGCACCACGACCAAATAAAACTGTTCAAAATTTTTTAGAAAAGATGGGAATGGATAAATCACTCAGAGATCACGTATCTACCTCAGGAGAGGCAGCATTGAATTATTTGAAAAAATCTTACGTATCTAAAAAGTTTTATCACATAGGTCCACCCAGAGATTTTGATTTATTTTATTTATTTGAGAAAAATAAGTGCGAAGATATTAGCGATAGCGAATATTTATTGTGTACAGGGTTATTTGATGATCATGATAAGGATTTAAAATTTTATAAAAATTTACTTGAAAAACATATTACTAAAAAAATGATTTGTACAAATCCTGATTTAATTGTTGATCGTGGTGAAGTTAGAGAGCTATGTGCGGGTTCTGTTGCAATGGTTTTTGAAAAAATGGGTGGAGAAGTCATATATTTTGGAAAACCACATCCAGAGGTTTATAATCAGTCAATTGACAATAAAAATAAAAAAATATTAGCAATTGGTGATAATTTAAATACTGATATCAGAGGCGCAAATCTTTTAAATTATGACTCTTTGTTAATTAGCAACGGGATACATAGAGAAGAAATTAAAAATAAAGGCATTCAAGATGTCGCAAAAGAGTATGAAGCAATAGTTGATTACATTCAGTCCGATTTAAAATGGTGAAACATTATACAAATTTTAATATTAAAAAATTACACAGAGGATCAATTATTTTAATAGGTAATTTTGATGGTTTACATATGGGTCATCAAAAATTATTTCAATTTGCACAGTCATATAAGAAAAAATATAATTTAAAGATTGGTGTTGTAAATTTTGATCCAATGCCAAAAATGTTTTTTAATAAAAAATTAAAAAATTTTAGACTTTCTAATATTGATCAAAAAATTAAGTTACTTAGTAATTTAAAAGTAGATTTTGTTATTACAAAAAAGTTTGATAAAAAATTTTCAAAAACTAAAGCAATTAATTTTATTATTCAAATTTTAAATAAAAAATTGAGCTCTAAATTTATTTTTGTTAGTAACAATTTTAGATTTGGAAACAAAAGAGAAGGAAATGTTAATTTATTAAAAAAATATGAGAAATTATTTAATTACAAAGTTGTTAAACCAGAACCATTAGTAAAAAGTAAAAAAACTGTATCTTCAACTTTAATAAGAAATTTATTAGAAAAAGGTTTTTTAGATAAAGCCAATAATCTTTTGAATAGAAATTGGACGATTCAAGGAATTGTTAAAAAAGGAAGACAAATAGGAAAAAAAATTGGCTTTCCAACATGTAATATTGACATACAGGATTATGTACTAGCAAAACCAGGAGTATATGCCGTTAAGGTTTTGAGAAAAAATAGCGACAAATATCTTAAAGGAATTGCTAATCTTGGATATAGACCGACATTTAATCAAAAAAAAATATTATTAGAAGTTCATTTATTTAATTTTTCTGGAAATCTTTATAATAAACTTTTATCAGTAGAGTTTTTAAAGTTTATAAGGAAAGAAAAAAAATTTAATAATATTAATCAATTAAGAGCTCAAATTAAAAAAGATTTAAATATTGCAAAAAAGGCTAAATGACTAAATCACAAATAAATCTCCCAAAAACAGCTTTTTCCATGAAAGCCAACCTGCCTACTAGAGAACCAGATATTCTTGAATATTGGAAAAAAATAAATCTTTATGATGAATTAAGAAATCAAAGCAAAGGAAGAAAAAAATTTGTCCTACATGATGGCCCTCCGTATGCAAACGGAAATATTCACATGGGAACAGCTCTAAATAAAATTCTTAAAGATATAATCGTAAAATTTCATCAAATGGATGGAAAAGACTCTATTTATGTTCCGGGCTGGGATTGTCATGGCCTGCCGATTGAGTGGAAAATTGAGGAACAGTATAAAAAAAATAAAAAAAATAAAAATGAAGTTCCAATAGTTGAGTTTAGAAAAGAATGTAGAACATTTGCTGAGAAATGGATTGAAGTTCACAAAAGTCAATTTAAAAGATTAGGTGTTGTTGGGGATTGGGAAAATTATTATTCCACAATGAGCTTTGATGCAGAAGCACAAATAGTTAGAGAGCTTGGTAAATTCTTAAAAGAAGGAAGTTTATATAGAGGTTTTAAACCTGTGTTATGGTCAACAGTTGAGAAAACTGCACTTGCAGATGCTGAAGTAGAATATCAAGATCATAAATCAGATACAATTTACGCATTGTTTAAAGTTAAATCATCTAACTTAAAAGATTTAGTTGGAAGTGAAATAGTTATTTGGACAACAACTCCATGGACGATACCAGCTAATAAAGCCTTAGCATATAACGAGTCTCTTGATTATACAATATTAGAAATAAATGATGAAGGTGATTTTAAAAATAGAAAAATTGTTATTGCAGACGCTCTGCTAGAATCAGCTGTTAAAGAGTGTAAACTAAAAAATTTCAAAAAAATTCATACCTTTAAAGGAAAAGAATTTAATAATACTATTTGTAGTCACCCTTTTTTAAATCTTGGTTACGATCATAATATCCCAATGCTTGAGGCTAGATTTGTAACTACTGATCAAGGAACCGGAATAGTTCACTGCGCACCAAGTCACGGACCTGATGACTTTAATCTTTGTTTGAACAACGATATTAAAGCGATAGAAACAGTTGATGGAGATGGAAAATATACGAATAATGTAAAATTGTTTGAAGGAATTCATATTTTTAAAGCAAATCCTATTGTAATTGAAAAACTTAGAGAACAAAAAAATTTATTATTTAATGGTGAGTTAGTACATTCTTATCCACACTCATGGAGATCTAAGGCTCCACTTGTTCATAGAGCTACTCCACAATGGTTTATTTCAATGGAAAGTCACAAATTAAGAAACAAAGCATTAAAAGCTATTGATGAAACCACTTTTTATCCAAGCAAAGGTAAAGAAAGATTAAAATCAATGATTGAAACAAGACCTGATTGGTGTGTTTCAAGACAAAGAGTTTGGGGTGTGCCTCTTCCAATCTTTATTAATAAAAAAACAAAAGAAATTTTAGTAGATGATGATGTCACAGAAAATATTGCTTCAATTTATGAAAAAGAAGGTTCAGATTGTTGGTTTTCAGATGATCCACAAAGATTTTTAGGAGCAAAATATAAAGCTCAAGATTATGAAAAATTGAGTGATATAGTTGAGGTTTGGTTCGATAGTGGCTCAACACATTCATTTGTATTAGAAAAAAGAGAGGATTTAAAATGGCCGGCATCAATGTATTTAGAAGGTTCAGATCAACATAGGGGCTGGTTTCATTCATCTTTATTAGAATCTTGTGGAACCAGAGATAAAGCACCTTTCGAGTCAATTTTATCTCATGGTTTTGTTGTAGATGGCAAAGGCCTAAAGATGTCAAAATCGCTGGGAAATGTAATAGCACCCGAAGATATTTTGAAAAAATATGGTGCTGATATTTTAAGAATTTGGGTAGCATCATCTAATTATGCTGAGGACTTAAGAATAGATTACTCCATTTTAGATCAACACGCAGAGTCTTATAGAAAAATTAGAAATACTTTTAGATATTTACTAGGAAATATTAATGATAAATATGAAACAATAAATTTTGATGAGCTAGATTTAGATAGTTTACCTGAGTTAGAACAGTTAATGTTACATAAAATTTATGTTTTAAATAATAATTTTAAAAAATATTTTAAAAATTATGATTTTCATAATTTATATAAAGAATTATTAAATTTTTGCACTGTTGATTTATCTGCTTTTTATTTTGATATTAGAAAAGATAATCTTTATTGTGATCCTATAGATTCAGAAAAAAGAAAATCAACAATTATACTTCTTAATGTAATTTTAAATGCACTGTTAAAATGGTTTGCTCCTATTTTATCTTTTACAACTGAAGAAATTTTTAAATTATTATTTAAAGATCAAAAAAGTATTCATCTTGAAAAATTTATAGAATTTCCTGACAAATTTAAAAATCAAAAACTTAGTGAAAAATGGATTGAGTTAATTAAAATCAGAAATATTTGCAACATAAGTATTGAGGAAAAAAGAGCTAATAAAGAAATTGGATCAAGCTTAGAGGCAGATTTAAAAATACAGCTTAGTCAAAAATTAAAAAATCTTACAGAGAATACAGATTTTTCTGAACTTTGTATCACTTCTAAAGCAGAGGTTAATTACAAAAAAGATATCGAGACAACAGCAACTACCACTAAAGCAAAGGGATCAAAGTGTCCAGTTTGTTGGAAAATAAGCGAAGGTCCTTGTCCAAGACACAGTTAATGATTTTAAAAAATTTAAACAAAAGTTTTTTAATTAACTTAGTCCTAATTTTTTTAATTTTTATATTAGATAGAATTTCTAAAATTTATGTAATTTATCTAGATAAAGAATTTTTTGGATCAGAAATATTATCTTCAAAATTTTTGAATATACGTTTAATTTGGAATGAGGGAATTGCATTTGGTTTACTTTCTTTTAATCAAAATAGTTTATACAATCTTGTTTCATTTTTAATATTTCTAATCATTACAGTAATTTTTTTTATGATTTTAAAAAGTGAGAGATTAAAAAAATATTCGCTATTAATGATTTTAGGTGGGGCATTAGGGAATTTTTTTGATAGAGTTTTTTATAAATCTGTTCCAGATTTTATAGATTTACATATAGGGAATTTTCATTGGTTTATTTTTAATATTGCAGACATATTTATAACTCTTGGTGTTATTTTTATGATATTTTTAGAATTTACTGATATGAATTATAAAAAAAAAAACTCATGAAAGTTTTAAATATTCCTCTAATATTAATTTTAGCTTCACTTATTTCCTCGTGCGGCACTGTTAAAGACGCATTTACTAATCAAAAAAAAAATAGCAGTGACGAATTTTTAGTAGAAAAAAAATCCCCATTATCAATGCCGCCTGATTATAAAGAGTTGCCAGTTCCAAAAACATCGCAAAATCAAAGTGAAAATGATGATAAAAAAATAAAAAGTTTAATTACAAATAATGACAACATTGAAGATCAAAATACTAAAAACTCGAATAATCAAAGCCAAGATTTTGAACAAACCATCTTAGAAAAAATAAAACAGAATTAATGCTATCAAAAGGTATTAAATTTAAAAATTTCGTTAAAAATAAAAAAAATGAAAAAATTAAAAAAAGATTTCAGACTATAATTAAAGAGAAAAATTATGTTCTGGACTCGTTAAAGAGTACTTATAAAAATTTTTTTACTGAAAAAAAAATTAATAAGTTTAAAAAATTTTCTAATATTAAAATTATAGGCATGGGTGGCTCTACATTAGGCACTCAAGCAATATATGATTTTTTAATAAAAAAAATAAAAAAAAAAGTTTTATTTATTGATAATTTACAATCAAACCCAACATTAAATCAAAAAAAAAATTTTCTAAATTTGGTCGTATCAAAATCTGGAAATACAATTGAGACAATTGTGAATGCAAATCTTCATATTAAAAAAACTGAAAAAAATATTTTTATTACTGAAAATAAAAAAAATTACTTAAATTCACTCGCTCAAGGCTTAAAGGCGGAAATAATACATCATCATAATTTTATAGGTGGAAGATATTCTGTATTATCAGAAGTTGGTATGTTGCCAGCAGAATTGATGGGTCTAAATTCAAATAAGTTCAGACAATTTAATTCATTAATTAAGAATAAAAAATTTATAGACTCTTTAATTACAAACGTTGATTGCACGCTTAATTTAATTAAAAAAAAAAAATTTAATTCAGTAATCATAAATTATGATCAAAAATCTGAAAATTTATTTAAATGGTATCAGCAGTTAATCGCTGAAAGTCTTGGTAAGAAAAAAAAAGGTATTCTCCCAATAGTATCAACGATGCCCAAAGACAATCATAGTGTAATGCAACTTTATTTGGATGGATTTCAAAGTAATTTTTATACTTTTTTTTTCGTACATGATGAAAGATCAGAAAAAGTAAAAAATGAAAGAATCCTGCCATCTAAGAAATTTTTAAAAGATAAAAATGTATCTGAAATTATATATTCACAAAAAAAAGCAACCGAAAATGTTTTTATCAAAAAAAAAATACCTTTTCGTAGTTTTGAAATTAAGAAAAGAGATGAAAAAACACTTGGAGAATTATTTTGTTTTTTTATTTTAGAAACAATACTTCTAGGTAAATTTTTAAAAGTAAATCCATATGATCAACCAGCTGTTGAATTAATAAAAAAGGAAACTAAAAAAATTTTAATCTAGATTTTTTAAAAAAATTATTTTTGAAATCCCATATTTTTTTTCCTCAATAATTGAATAATTTTGTGGAAAAATATCTTTTTCATTTTTATGTCTATGGATAATTATTATTCCATTTTTATTTAGAATTTTGTTTAATTCAATTTTTTTTAGAATTTTGATAAAATTTTTATCTTTATATGGTGGATCCATAAAAATAATGTCAAAACTTTTGAGTATATGTGAAAAAATATTTTCATCATAAACATTTTTTTCGATTATTTGATAATTAGATATTAATTTCAGATTATTAAGATTTTTTTTTAAAATTGGTAAAACACCAGAATAGTTTTCAATAAAAGTAACATTTTTTACACCTCTAGACAAACATTCTATACCAAAAGAACCAACTCCAGAAAATATATCAAGAATATTTGAACTATTTAAATTTAAGCTAAATTTATTTGAATGATTAATAATATTAAATAAGGACTCCTTAGTTAAATCTTTTAATGGTCTTGTGTTATTATTTTTTGGTTCAAAAATTTTTTTTCCTTTGAAATGTCCACCAATAATTCTCATTATTTTTATTCGATAACTTTATATCCAATATCTTTTCTATAGAAACCATAATTCCATTTTAAATTTTCTAAATTATTTAAAACATTTTTTTTTGCTAAATTAAATTCATCTGTAACTGAAACAAAATTCAAAACTCTTCCTCCAATTGCAAGTATTTCGTTATTTTTCTTTACTGTTCCAGCGTGGAATATAAAATCTTCTTTTTTGAGCTTTATTTTATTTAAATTTTTAATTTCTATATTTTTTTCGAATCTATCTGGGTAACCATTTGAACATAATACAATGCATAAACTTTTTTTGTTAAACCATTCTATTTTAACTTGATTTAGTTTTTCATCACAACACGACAAAATAATATCAAACAAGTCAGTTTTAAGTGTAGGCAGTATAGTTTGACACTCAGGATCACCCATCCTTACATTATATTCAATTAGGTATGGTTCATTTTTCACGATCATCAATCCAGTATATAAAAATCCTTTATAATTTGTTCCAATTTCAGACAATCCTTTTAAAGTAGGCTCAATAATTTTTTTAATAATTTTATATTCTAAATCTTTACTAATAAGTCTTGAAGGAGAGTAAGCACCCATACCACCAGTATTTTTTCCCTTATCACCCTCCAAAACTCTTTTATGATCTTGAGCTGAACCAAATTTTTTAAATGTTTGACCATCATGAATTGTAAAGAAACTCATTTCTTCACCTTTTAAAAATTCCTCAATAAGTAAATTTTTGGCTTCTCCAAATTTTCCATCAAAAATTTCATTAATTGCTAATTTTGCATCTTCTTCATTATTACAAATATAAACTCCTTTACCTGAAGCAAGATTATCTGCTTTTATTACAGTAGGAAATTTAGTTTCTTTTAAAAATTGTTCCGCTTCAATTTTGTTATGAAATATTCCAAATTTAGCTGTAGGAATATTAAATTTTTTACAAAGTTTTTTTGTAAATATCTTTGAACCTTCTAGCTGAGAAGCTATTTTATTCGGTCCAAAAATTTTGATTTCAAATTTTTCTAAATAATCAACCAAACCATCAACCAAAGGTTTTTCTGGACCAATTACAACTAAATCAATTTTTTTTTCAATGATAATATTTTTAATATTTTCAAAGTTATTTAAATCAGTATTTATATTTTCAGCTATATCTTCGGTGCCTGCATTTCCTGGAAAGCAAAAAATTTTACTGATTTTATTAGATTTTTTTAAGCTATTACAAATAGCATGTTCTCTTCCACCGCTTCCTATTATTCCAACTTTCATATAGAAGTATATAAACTAAAAATGACAAAAAAATTAGCTAAAATAAAATATTTACCAAATAATTTTCAAATAATAGAGTCGGGAGATTATGTAGAATGTGCTGTGTCAGGTAAAAAAATTTTTCTTGAAAATTTAACTTACTGGAACGTTGAATTGCAGGAAGCTTACTTTTCTTATAGAGAAGCTTTTAAAAAAAGAGAAAAAAATACAAAATAGCTACTATTTTTTCCACCTATTGTGTGTCCAAATCCACTGTTCAGGCTTCTTTATTATCATTTTCTCAAGAATGAAATTTAATTGATCTGTAATATCCTGGATTGAATTTTCTTTTGTAAAATTTATTGGTTTGTGAATAATAATTTTAAAGTTAATACCGTTAGTTCTTTGGATGTAAACTGGTACTACTGGAATGTCGAATTTTTTTACTAATTGAGCAGGTATAATTGTTGTTAAGGCGCTTTCGTTAAAAAAATTAGACAAAATACCCTCCGAAACTCTTTGATCTATCATTAAAGCTGTAGAAAAATTTTTTTTCTTAAGAGAAATTAATTTTTTTAATCCTCCTATTCCTTTTTTTATTTGATTTTTACAAATATATTTTACTCTTATATTTTCCATTATTTTATTTAAAAAAATATTGTTTAAAGGGCGATAAATTGCACACAAATTAATTCCTAATTTTTCCAAACACATTGCCATTAATTCAAAATTACTTAAGTGCCCTGAAACAAAAATTACTTGTTGTTGATTTTTTTTTATTTGATTTATTATATCCTGACCTTCAATTTCAATATTTGATGAAAGATTTCCAATTCTAAAATCTTTTATAAACATATATTCGGCAAAAACTTTTCCATAATTATTCCACATCGAAGAAGTTATTTTTTTTAAATCTTCTGAATTTATATTTGGCAAAGCTTTTAGAATATTTGAATGAATGATTTTTTTAGGTCTAAAAAAGGGTCCAATTTTTTCAAAAAATTTTCCACTAATAAATGAAGATATTTTAGGCCCTAAAATTTTAAATAATCCAAAACAAATTATTGCCAATAAATATTGAATAAAATATTTTAAATATTTCATATTTCTAAATGATAGCTTTAATTAACTTTTCTTCATCAAGAATTTTTAATTCAGACTTAATAAATTTTATTTTATTTAATTCTGGGCGATTTAATCTCAAAAAGTCTTTTTCAGTTGTGATTATTTTGCAGTTCAATTTTTCTGCTATATGTAATATTCTATCAATATCACTTTTTTTAAACTTATAATGATCAGAAAACTCGATTTCTCTCACAACATCAAGACCATAATTTTTAATCATGGAAACAAAGGTTCTATGATTTCCAATTCCAGAGAATACTAAATATTTATCAGTTTTACTAAATTCATCTATATTTTCAGATTCATATTTACCTATATGAATTATGATTTGGGGGTTAATTTTAAGAATTTGATTTTCTAAATCCATTAAATTTTCTAAATTTCCATTTAAAAATATATGTTTATATTCCTTTAAATTATCGATTTTTTCTCTTAATGGACCAGCTGGAATTGTCATACCATTTCCTATCCAATTAAGATTATTAAAACAAACTAATCTAAGATCGTAATCGATTGTTTTGTCCTGAAGACCATCATCAAAAATTGCAACTTCAAATCCTTCAGTTTGTGCTTGGTTTAAAGCATCCAATCTTTTTTCTGATATAAAAACTTTACCCTCTTTTTTTAATAAATTTTGTTCATCCATTTGGTTTTCATAGAACTTTTTTATGAAACAAGATTTTATTTTATTTTTTTTTAAAATATTATTTATTTTAATGCTTAAAGAAGTTTTACCAGTTCCACCAATGTAGATATTTCCAACACAAATAGTTTTTACATTAAGTTTTTTTCCAACATTTCTTTTTTTTATTAAATTAAATAAATTAACAAAAAATGCCAATGGGTACAAAAGGTAAGCATAAAAATTGGGTTTTTTTTGATCCCAAAATTTAGGTTTTTTTAAATTCATTATTAATTTGGTTATTCAATTCTTTTATAGTTTTTTTTAGAATTTTTTCTCCAATATTTTTAATTTTAGTACCTAGTAATTTATTTTTCTTAAACGTAATTGAAGACGCTAGTTGTTTTGAGGTATTAACTTTTTTTGAAATATTTAACGTTTTTAGTAACTTGTAGACATCTTTAAAATTATCCACATTTGGGCCATGTAAAATTTTTGCTCCAAATCGAGCTGCTTCTAAAGGATTTTGCCCACCTCTTTTAATAATCGAACCCCCTAAAAAAACAGACGATCCTATATTATGAAATTTCTTTGTTTCACCAAAAGTATCAACAACATAGATCTCAACTCCATTTAATTTATAGTTTTTTTCACTATGACGTGCATAGTTTAAATTAAATTTTTTAATTTCCTTTATAATTTCATTTACTCTGTGCACGTGCCTAGGAATAATTATTGTTATTAAGTTTTTATTTTTTTTTTTAAGCTCTAAATGAGTTTTAATACAAAACATTTCTTCATTTTTATGAGTGCTAGAAGCAATCCATATTTTTTTATTTTTTAATTGTAATTTTAATTTATCGCTCAGATTGTTAAAATTATCATCATTACTTTCTGTAAATTTCAAATTTCCTAAAATCTTAATTTTCCTAATATTTAATTTATTTAAATAATTTTTGGTCTCTAGATTTTGAGGATAAGCAACAGAAATTTTTTCAAATATTGATTTTGTGAAGTACTTAAATTTTATCCATCTATTGAAAGTTTTTTTTGTTATTCTTGCATTTAATAAAATTAATGGAATATTTTTTTTACTTAAATTTTTAAACATGCATGGCCAAATTTCTGACTCAATAAAAAAAACTATATTAGGTTTCCAATGATTTAAAAATTTATTAGTGAAATAAAAATGGTCAATCGGGTAGAATTGATGAACCGTTTTATTAAAACTAAATTTTTTTATGATTTTAGAGGAGCTAAGAGTGCTAGATGTAACAAGAATTTGATTGATAGCTTTTTGTTTTTCATAATATTTTACTATAGGAATTATACTCATAATCTCTCCAACACTTGCGCCATGAAACCATATCAGATTACCTTTTTTTCTTTTTTTATTTATTTGAGAAAATTTTTCTTTAAACCTTTTTTGATCTTCTTTATTTTTTAAAGTTCTAAAAAATATGATTATTGGAGAAAAAATTAATAAAATTGAAATTATTATCTGATATAAAAAAAACATATTTATTTTTGAATTTGTTTCTCATAGAAATTTTTGTATAATTCAGAAGTCAGCATTAGATCTTCATGTTTTCCATTCTCTACAACTTTACCAGCATCAATAACGTAAATATTATTTGAATTTAAAACTGTCGATAATCTATGTGCTATCACAATTGTTGTTTTGTCTTTTGTAAGAATTTTTAAAGCTTCTTGAATTTTTGATTCTGTCTCAGAATCCAAAGAAGAAGTTGCTTCATCTAATAATATTATGGAGCTTTTCTTCATCATAGCTCTTGCTATTGATAATCTTTGTTTTTCACCACCTGATAATCGGACACCATTTTCACCAATTAGAGTTTCAAAGCCGTTTGGAAGATTTTTTATAAATTCATCACAAAAAGATAATTTTGCGACTTTTTTAATTTCATCATCTGTAGCATCCTTTTTGGCATACTTGATATTATTTTTTATTGTATCGTCAAATAATGTAGTTTCTTGGCTTACAAGCGAAATTTCTTCTCTTAAAGATTTAATTGTACTTTTATAAATAGATTGGTCATCAATAGTAATATCTCCGGATTCAGCATCGTAAAATCTTGGGATTAAATTAAGAATTGTAGATTTGCCAGATCCACTATGACCGACTAGGGAGGTCATTTTTCCACCCTCAAATTCTAAATTAATAGATTTTAAAGTTTTTTCCTCTTTAATTTCATATGAAAAGTTTAAATTATTAAATTTGATCTTAGCATTTCTAATAATTATATCTTTGGCATCAATAGCATCATTTATTTTATTTTTTTGATCAATAATAGGCAATATCCGAGATGCAGCAGACAAGCCTTGGTTTATAACCATATTTAGTGTCGATAATGACCTAACAGGTTGGTAAGCAAGCATCATAGCAGCTAAAAAAGAAAAAAAATTATTTATATCAAGCTCTCCATTTGACATGAGTTTTCCAGAATAAAAAATTAAAACCGCTATCATTATCCCTGTTAATGTTTCCATTATAGGAGACATACGAACAAAAACTGTTTGTATTTTTTGATTCTTTTCTTTTAATTGAGACAGATATATATCTGCTCTATTTTTTTCATAATCTTCTTTTTGAAAAATTTTTATTAATTTATGATTTTTAAATAATTCAATAAGATAAGTTGTTAAAAAACCAGATTTTTCTTGAGCTTCCGTTGCAACTTTGCCAACTCTTTTTCCTAGGGTTTTAGCAGATATACTTGCAAGAGGTATCATTACTATTGAAATAAGAGCAAGTTTCCAATTTTGGGTGAACATCACTACTAACAATCCTAATAAAGTTAAAGAATCTTTAAACAGTGTCAAAATTCCATGACTTAATAAATTAGTTATATGCGTTACATCATAAGTTAAATTTGAAATAAATTTTCCTGAGTGTTTTTTGTCTATTATTTGAGTATCATTTCCAACTAAAGTATTAACCATATCATACTGAAGCATTTTTTTTACAGACTCTCCGACACCAATCATTGTTATTTTTGCAAAATATAATGAAAATCCTTTGACGGTGAATGATACTATAATTAGAAAAGGTATTAATAAAATTAATGTTTGATCTTTTTCTATAAACAATTTTTTTATTGCGGGATCGAGTAGCCATGCTATTGCAGATGTACTACCTGCAACCAAAATTGAAAAAAAAGCTGATAAGAAAATTTTATTTATAAATTTTTTTGAGTAATCTTTATATAATCTTTTATATATTTTTTTTTTATCAATCATAAATTTTTTGTTATGAGAATATTTATAAAAATTATAAGTCCAAATAAATTATTACTTTTGAACGCTTTCAAGCAACTAATAGAATTATTTAAATCGAACACTTTAATTTGATAAAATAACAAATGTAAAAAGGGGACTATGGATAATAAATAATAACTAAAATGAAAATTCATATAACTCCCACCCATCATAAAAAAAATTAACACAAAGGAGTAACATAATAATAAAAATTTTTTAGCATTACCTTTAAATTTTATTGATGTTGATTTTAAACCTATAATTTCGTCATCTTTAATATCTTGATATCCGTAAATTGTGTCATAACCCAGTGTCCAAAATATGGCTCCAAAATAAAATAGAATTGGTGCAAGATCTAATTGGCCATGAATTGCAGTCCAACCAAGAATTAATCCATAATTAAAAGTGATACCTAAAAATAATTGTGGCCAATAAGTAAACCGCTTCATAAGAGGGTAGGTAAAAGCAAGAGGCATTGAGCCTAATGCCAAGATAATTGTGAATAAATTAAAATTTAAAAGAACCAAAAGAGCTAAAAAGCATAGAGCAAAAGAGTAAAATAAAGCTAATTTTACAGAAATTTTTCCGGATGCAATTGGTCTATTTTTTGTACGATAAACTCTTGCATCAAATTCTCTATCCAAAATATCATTAACAATACAACCTGCTGATCTCATTAGAACTGAACCTAAAAAAAATAAAATTAAATAAATAAAATAATTTTTTAGATTTGTAGAAAAATCATATGCTAAAGTTAATCCCCAAACACATGGCCAAAATAATAACATAAAACCAATTGGTTTTTGTAATCTAGTTAAATCAATGAAAAGTTTTAATTGCTTCATAATATTTTACTTGTAAATAACAAAGGCTAGTTTCATAATCAATTTGATTCGTATGAATATAGATTACACAGTCACAGCTCTTATGTTTCCGGCAATTCCTTTGTTAATGAGTGTGTATAGTAATAGATTTCATTCTTTGAGTATATTAATTCGTCAGCTTCATGATGAACATGTATACGAAAAACACATCCCTCCAGAATGGAAAAAACAATTTATTAATCTGAGTGGCAGAATAACTTTATTAAGGTGGACAATCTTATTTGCTTCTTTTGGCTTTCTATTTAATATGCTTACAGTATTTGCACTTTATTTGGATGAAGTTTTTCTTGCTAGAGTAATTTTCGGATCTTGTTGTCTATCAATGATTGTATCTATCATTTTTTTTATAAGAGAAATTCAAATATCAACCAATGCACTTAAACTCCATATGTCGGATATGGATGTTGATGTTAATTAGGGATTAATACAGCTGGGCCTAAAATTTTTCTTCCTTCAAGATCTTTATGAGCTTGAACCACCTCTTCTAACTTATACTTTTTAAAAATTTTAATTTTAACTTTACCAGAGCTGATTTTTTCAAACATTGTTTTTGATGCTTCATCCAACTCTTCTCTTGTTGCAAGGTACTGTTGCATAGATGGTCTTACAAGATATAGACCTTTTGGTTGAATAACTTTTGGTACATTAATATCTGATAATGGACCTGACGCATTTCCAAATGAAACCATCATTCCTCTTACTGCTAAGCATTCAATTGAACCATCCAATGTATCTTTACCCACACCATCATAAACAACTGGGACGCCATTACCGCTAGTAATCTCTAAAACTTTTTTTGCAAAATCTTCTTTGTTGTAATTTATTACATGATCGTAACCATTTTCTTTAGCTATATTTATTTTTTCATCTGATCCAACTGTGCCTATAATGGTACAGCCTAAACTTTTTGCCCATTGCCCAAAAATTTGACCAACACCACCAGCGGCTGCGTGGAATAAAATCGTTTCTCCTGATTTAACTGGATAAGTTTTATGCAAAAGATAAAAAGTTGTTAATCCTTTTGTCATTAAAGTAGCAGCTATTTCAAGATCAATACCATCTGGTACTTTTACTAAATTCTTAGTTGGGTAGTTTCTGTGTGAACAATATGAACCTAAAGGAATACCTGCATATGAAATTTTATCACCAACTTTAAAGTCTTTTACGTTATCTCCAATATCAGTAATAACTCCAGCACCTTCTAAACCTAAACCAATCGGTAGTTTTAATGGGTACAAACCTGATCTATGGTAAGTATCAATGTAGTTAAGACCAATTGCTTTTTGTTCAATTGTTACTTGATCAGGACCTGGCTTATCTAAAGAAATGTCTTTAACCTCTAAAACTTCAGGTCCCCCAGTTTTATTAATTTCTACAGCTTTCATAATTTATTTTACAAACGTACCATTATGATAATCTTGAACTGCTTGCAAGATTTCCGCTTTAGTATTCATTACAAATGGTCCACCTCTAGCTATTTCCTCATTAATTGGTTTACCTGAAATTACCAAGAATTTAGCATTTGATTTAGCTTTAACCATTAAGTCTTCACCCTTAGTTAAAAGTATTAAAGTACTGTCTTTAATATTTTCATGTTTATTTTTACCAATTTCAATTTCACCACTAATTAAATAAATAAAAGTATTATGAGTAGATGGTAATTTAAAATTAAAATCTTTACCTTTGTTGAGTTCAACATCAAAATAAACTGGTTCAACGTTATGACCTTTTACCGGTCCTTCAGCTTTTTCAAATTTTCCAGCTATTACTTTAACTTGTTTATCATCGTCTTTATGAACACTCATTTTATCTGCATCAATATAAATATATTCAGGCTTACTCATTTTTAACTTAGCTGGCATATTGATCCATAATTGAAAACCATGAAGCTTACCTTCTTTCATTGCTGGCATTTCTGAATGAATAATTCCACTTCCTGTTTTCATCCACTGAACATCTCCTGCAGTCATTCTACCTTCACCACCAGTGCTATCTTTGTGCTCAAAATCTCCAGCTAACATATAAGTAACTGTTTCAATTCCTCGATGAGGATGAGGTGGAAAGCCTGCGATATAATCCTCGCTATTTTCAGATCCAAATTCATCTAACATTAAAAAGGGATCAAAATAATTTGGCTCAACACCAATACTTCTTTTTAATTTAACTCCAGCACCATCTGAAGCTGGAATAGGATCAATAATTTTACTAACTTCAATATTTTTCATATTACGTAAATAAGAATTATTTATATTATATCAAGTAACTTACTAAGATCTTTAATTTGATGTTTTGGTACATAATCTAGATTATCAAAAGTATTATTGTTTCTATTAACCCAAATAGAATTATAACCATAATTTCCACCACCAGATACATCCCAAGTGTTAGCACTTAAAAAAGCAACTTCATTTTTTTTAATATTATATTTTTTAATTGGTATATCGTAAACTTTAGAGTCTGGTTTATAAACTCCAACCTCTTCAATTGAAAAAATATCATCAAATATATTTTCTAAATTATTGCTTTTAACTAATTGATTAAGAAGGGATGGAGTACCATTTGAAAGAATAGCAAGTTTATAATTTTTTTCTTTTAATGATTTTAAAACTTCAGAGACTTCTTTGAAGGTTGATAAAATTTTATATAAATCTAATAACTCATTTCTCATAGAAGAATCTATCTCATAAGTTTTCATAGATTTATCTAAACTTTCTTCTGTCACTTGCCAAAAATCTTTATGACGCTTCATTAAACTTCTCAGCCAAGTATATTCTAATTGTGTGGTTCTCCAATAATTGGCGAAACTTTCCCACTTATCACCAATTTTATCTTCACATTTTTCAGCAGCTGAATTGACATCAAATAAGGTACCATAAGCATCAAAAATTATTGCTTTAATATTTTTCATAAACTAACTTATCAATATGAGTAACATTAGATTATTTTATTCAAAAAGTTTATCTCTTAATTTGACTGACAAACTTGATAAATCTCAATCTCACTATGTTTCAAAAGTTATGAGACTTAAAGAGAAAGAAGTTTTTTCTCTTTTTAATAGCAGTGGTGAATGGGAAGCGAAAATCTCAAATATCACAAAAAGCATAGTTGAATTTAATGTTACGAAACAATTAAGACACAAAGAAAATACCAAAGATCTCTGGCTGGCTTTCTCTCCAATCAAATCAAATTACTTTAATTTTATGATCCAAAAAGCTACAGAGCTTGGTGTAACTAAGTTTTTACCAATTATCTTTGAAAGAACGATTGTTAGAAAGATAAATAAAGAGAGATTGGAAAAAGTAATAATAGAAGCAGCTGAACAGTCAAATAGAATAACAGTTCCATCGATTGAGGATCCTCAAAAATTAAAAAGCTTTCTAAATAGTGATATGGATTTAATATTTACTGACCTTAATACTGCTAATACAAAAATTGATCTTACAAAGTTAACAACTAAACCCACTTGCGTAATCATAGGGCCTGAAGGAGATTTTTCTGAGCAGGAGAGGAAAGAGATTCTCAAATTTAAAGGTGTTCAGTCTGTTAAAATCAATCAAAACATCTTGAGATCTGAAACGGCTGTAATTTCTGCCTTATCGATCATAAATTACGCCATTAATTGATATTTTGTCGCTAAAAGTAAAAGTGTATTTTTTTAAAAGACACTCTATATAGGGTAAAAAAATGAAAAAATTTTTATATATATTTCTAACATTCTTTATCACTTCAAGCGCATTCGCTAATCAACCAGTTGATTGGCAACTAGGCTTTCAAAAGGCTGCTTCCGAGACTATGAGAGATATCGTTAATTTCCATGACAAATTGTTGTTACCAATTATAATTGCAATCAGTGTTTTTGTTCTATTTTTGATGGTTTATGCTTGTATAAGATTTAGAGCTTCAGCAAATCCAGTTCCATCAAAAAGAACTCATAATGTTGCTGTTGAAGTTTTATGGACTTTAATTCCATGTTTAATTCTAATCGTGATGGCAGTTCCATCATTTAAAATTTTATACAAACAAGATGCAATTCCAAAGGCAGATATAACTGTAAAAGCTATAGGATACCAATGGTACTGGGGATACGAGTATCCAGATGAAAATATTTTCTTCGACTCTTACATGATTGAAACTAAAGACTTAAAAGAAAACGAGCCAAGATTGTTAGCTGTAGATAATGAACTGGTTGTTCCAGTAAATAAAGTTGTTAAGGTAATGATCACTGCTAATGATGTTTTGCATGCATGGGCACTTCCTTCATTTGGAGTAAAACGAGACGCTGTACCTGGAAGAATAAATGAAACATGGTTTAAAGCAGAAAAAGTTGGAACTTATTATGGTCAATGTTCTGAATTGTGTGGAATTAAACACGCGTTTATGCCAATTGAAGTTAGAGTTGTTACCGAAGAAGAATATCAAGAGTGGTTGTTAGACGCCAAAGTTAAATTTGCAAAAGAAATTAAGGAAGAAGATCAATTTAAAAAACTAGCGAGTAAATAACATGTATACACAAACAGCATCACACGACGATCATCATACACCAACTGGTTGGAAACGTTGGGCTTATTCAACTAACCACAAAGATATTGGAACTATGTATCTTATATTTGCAATTATTGCAGGTGTGATTGGTACTGCATTCTCAGTTTTAATGAGAATGGAATTGATGCATCCAGGTGACGGAATTTTAGGTGGAAATTATCATCTATATAACGTGTTGGTTACTGGTCATGGTTTGATAATGATTTTCTTTATGGTTATGCCGGCAATGATAGGTGGATTTGGTAACTGGTTTGTTCCAATAATGATTGGTGCTCCAGACATGGCATTTCCAAGAATGAACAATATTTCATTCTGGTTACTACCTACATCTTTTATCTTATTAATAATGTCAATTTTCATGGATGGCCCTCCAGGTCAAACAGGAGTAGGAGGAGGATGGACTATTTATCCTCCATTATCATCTACTGCAGGTCAACCAGGTCCGGCAATGGATTTTGCAATTTTAAGTCTACACTTAGCTGGAGCTTCTTCAATTTTAGGTGCAGTAAACTTTATTACAACAATTTTAAACATGAGAACACCTGGCATGACACTTCATAAAATGCCATTATTTGCTTGGTCAATATTAGTCACCGCTTTCTTATTATTATTATCATTACCAGTTTTAGCAGGAGCAATTACGATGCTTCTTACAGATAGGAACTTTGGAACAGCTTTCTTTGATGCACAAACTGGAGGAGATCCAGTTCTATTCCAACATTTATTTTGGTTCTTTGGTCACCCAGAAGTTTATATTTTAATTTTACCAGGTTTTGGAATGATAAGTCATATTGTTTCAACATTTTCTAGAAAACCAGTTTTTGGATATTTAGGAATGGCTTATGCAATGGTTGCAATTGGAATAGTTGGTTTTGTTGTGTGGGCTCACCACATGTACACAGTAGGTTTAAGCACAGATACAAAAGCATACTTTTTAGCTGCAACAATGATCATTGCAGTTCCAACCGGTATAAAAATATTTTCATGGATAGCAACTATGTGGGGTGGTTCAATTTCATTTAAAACTCCAATGGTTTGGGCCTTAGGATTTATATTTTTATTTACAGTCGGTGGAGTTACAGGTGTAGTTCTTGCGAATGCTGGTGTTGATACTGCAATGCATGATACATATTATGTTGTTGCTCATTTTCATTACGTTTTATCATTAGGAGCTGTGTTTGCCATCTTCGCTGGTTTTTATTACTGGTTTGGGAAAATGACTGGTTACGAGTATTCAGAATGGATGGGTCAATTACACTTCTGGTTAACGTTTATTGGAGTAAACTTAGTTTTCTTCCCACAACACTTTTTAGGCCTTGCAGGAATGCCAAGAAGATATGCTGACTATCCAGATGCTTTTGCGGGATGGAATTATATTTCTTCAATTGGTTCTTATATTTCTGTAATTGGATTGGTAGTATTTTTTATAAACCTTGCTTATGCGTTTTATAAGAAAAAGGCTGCAGCACAAAACCCATGGGGAGAAGGCGCTACAACTTTAGAATGGACAGTACCATCTCCACCTAATTTTCATACTTTTGAAGAATTACCAAAGTTTGAAGATGAAGAGGGTGTTGAAAAATCTACTAGCTAAATATAGCAAACAAGATTTTTTAACTTTAAATTAATGATTAAGTCTAAATTAAAAAATAGAAACTTATCTCAAGAAGACGCCTTTAATTTATCTGAATTATTTAAATTAATGAAACCAAGAGTAATGTCTTTGGTTATCTTTACATGTGCAGTTGGTTTGTTAATGGCCCCAAATATTATCCCAACAAAGGATGCAATAATTGGAATTATTTTAGTTTCAATTGGAGCAGGTGCTGCTGGAGCTTTAAACATGTGGTATGAGTCTGATCTTGATGCATTAATGACAAGAACTTGTTTGAGACCAATTCCGACAGGCAAGGTAAACAAAAATCAAGCTCTAGTTTTTGGAATTTCTCTTTCAATTTTTTCTGTAATTGCACTTGATTATTATTCAAATAGAATATCAGCTAGTTTATTACTTTTTACTATTTTGTTTTATGTATTTGTTTACACAATTTGGTTAAAAAGAAAAACTCCTCAAAATATAGTGATAGGAGGAGCTGCAGGAGCATTGCCCCCAGTGATTGGCTGGACTATAGCTACCAATTCTCTGACTTTTGAACCAATTACTTTCTTCTTAATTATATTTTTTTGGACTCCTTCACACTTTTGGGCTTTAAGTTTGTATAAATCTGATGATTATAAAAAAGCTAAAATTCCAATGCTCCCTTTAACTAATGGAGTTGAGAGTACAAAATTAAACATATTTGTTTATTCTTTAACGATGTTACCTGTAATTATCTTGCCTTATTCAATTGGCTTTGTAGGTATAACTTTTTTAATCCCATCGTTAATTTTGACAATTTATTATAATTATTTATGTTTCGACCTTTATAAATTTAAAAAAAACAAATTTGATGCAAAAAAAGCAAAATCTATTTTTGGATATTCAATTTTGTATTTATTTTTAATTTTTGTTCTTTTTTTAATTGATAAAATTTTATGATAACACCTGACAAAAAAACAAAGAAAAAAAATATTATAACTGCTATAGCAATTTTAGCATTTATGGTATTTTTATTTATTTTTACTTTATACAACGTTGGAGTATTTGATAGGCAGATATGATTAAAGGCAAAACATTAACTCCTTTACTTTTAGCTGGGATTTTTATCCTTATGTTAGGATTGTCTTTTGCAGCAGTACCTTTGTATGATTTGTTCTGTAGAGTTACTGGTTTTGGAGGAACAACCCAAGTTTCAAAAGAAGCACCAAAAATAGTGTTAGACAAGGTTGTAAGTGTGAGGTTTGATACAAATGTGAATAATCTTGATTGGAATTTCAAAGCAAAATCAAACGTTATTGATGTGAAAGTTGGCCAAGTCAACAGAATTGAATTTGAAGTTGAGAATTTAGGAAACGAAACGACTCATGGTGTAGCTAGTTTTAATGTTTCACCAGCAAGTTTTGGCAAATATTACAGTAAATTAGGATGTTTTTGTTTTGAAAAGCAAGAGTTGAAGGCAGGAGAGAAGGCAACTTACGTAATGACTTTTTATTTAGACCCTGACCTTGTGAACGATCCAACTACAAAAAATCTACAAGATGTAACTATGTCGTACACTTTTTTCTCGACAGATTACTATAAACAATCATAATCACGAAAAATGTCAGCAGAAAAAAAACACGATTACCACTTAGTTGATCCAAGTCCCTGGCCAATCTATACATCTTTTGCATGCTTAGTATTAGCTATAGGTGCAATTTTTTATATGCATAACGGCATTTCATGGGGAATGTATCTTGGTTTAGCATTATTAATTTATGGTGCATATATGTGGTTTAGAGATGTAGTAATCGAAGCTGAACATCAAGGTCATCACACTCCTGTTGTTCAAATTCATCATAGATATGGAATGACTTTATTTATTGCTTCAGAGGTAATGTTCTTTGTTGCATGGTTCTGGGCTTACTTTGATATAAGTTTATTTCCAAATGAATTCGTTGGGAATGTTTGGCCACCAAAAGATATTGAAACATTTGATCCTTGGGACATTCCTTTAATAAATACTTTAGTTTTATTATTATCAGGAACAACTGTTACGTGGGCTCATCACGCTTTATTAGAAGACGATAGAAAAGGATTTATACAAGGTTTAACACTAACTGTTATTCTTGGTTTCTTTTTTACATTATTGCAAGCATACGAATATCATCACGCTACTTTTACTTACTCGGGCCATATTTATGGAGCTGTATTTTATATGGCAACAGGTTTTCATGGTTTTCACGTCATAATTGGAACGATATTTTTAGCAGTATGTTTATGGAGAGGAAGACTTGGGCATTTTACTAAAGATCATCATTTTGGATTTGAAGCAGCTGCTTGGTATTGGCATTTCGTTGACGTAGTGTGGCTATTCTTATTTGCTGCAATTTATATTTGGGGAAGTTAATTTTTATCCTTGAAGAATAAATTACTATTTTCAGTTTTTGTTTATTTTATTATTTTAACTCTACTCTCTCTTGGGTTTTGGCAAATTTATAGACTAAATTGGAAATTAGAGTTAATTGAGCAAATAAAAAATTCCTTAAAAAATGATCCTGTAGAATTGAATAGTATTGAAAAAAAAAATTATCTTAGAATAAAGACAAGTGGAGAAATTGATTTTGATAAACAAATTTACTTATACAATTTAAATGATGAAGGTAAACCTGGATTTGAAGTAATTAATCCAATAAAAATTGGTGACGAAAGTTACTTAATGAATAGGGGATGGATACCTTTTGAAAAAAAAGATCTACCTGAAATAAATTTAGTTGATCAAAATCAAATAGTTGGCACCCTCATGCTGCAAACAAAAGCAAGTTCATTCAAGCCAGAAAATGATATTGAAAAAAATTATTGGTTTACTTTGAATAGAAAAGATATTTTAAAATTCACTGGAAAAAATTTTTCAGAGTATGTAATTTATTTAAATGGTGAATATAAAATTCCAAAACCAAGAGTGATTACTGCCAAAATTTCAAATAATCATAAGAAGTATGCAATTACTTGGTTTTCTATGGCGATTTCAATTCTTTTAATATATTTATATTTTAGGAAAAAAAATTATTAGATGAGATACGTAAGTACAAGAGACACATCAAAAACCTTTGAATTTAAGGACGTTTTCATTAAAGGTCTTGCTAATGATGGAGGTTTATTTATTCCAGAAGCAATAGTGAAATATAGGGAAAATGAAATTAGAGATTTAAAAAAACTTAGTTATTCAGAATTAGCTAAAAAAATTGTTTATCCATTTATTGGTAATTTTATGTCTGAGGCTGAATTAAGTAACACTATTGATAAATCTTACTCTACGTTTAGAAAAGATAACGTTGTGCATTTAATGAGCCTTGGAGACAAAACGGTATTAGAGCTATTTCATGGTCCTACTTTAGCTTTTAAAGATGTTGCAATGCAACTTTTAGGTAACTTTTACGAATATTATCTAAACAATGAAAATCAAAAAATTAATATTGTTGTCGCCACATCTGGAGACACTGGTGCTGCAGCAATTGATGCAATTAAAGGTAAAAAAAATGTTAATATCTTTGTGCTTCATCCAGATAATCGTGTTTCACCAGTGCAGAGAAAATTAATGACAACAGGTAAATATGAAAATGTATTTAATATAGCTATAAAAGGAAATTTCGATGATTGCCAAAACCTAGTTAAATCTATGTTTGCAGATAAGCAGTTTTCAAATGATATCAAAATGTCAGGTGTAAATTCTATTAATTGGGCAAGGATTATTGCTCAAAGTGTTTATTATTTTTATAGTTATTTATTAGTTGAACATACAGGTGAACCAACAAATTTTTCAGTACCAACTGGAAATTTTGGAGATGTTTATGCTGGATATTTAGCCAAAAAAATGGGCTTGCCAATTAATAAACTAATTGTTGCAACTAATCAAAACGACATTTTACATAGAGCAATATCAAAAGGTAGTTATGAAGCAGAAAAGGTTTCAGAAACTATTTCTCCTAGTATGGATATTCAAATAGCTAGTAATTTCGAGAGACTTATATTCGATCTTAATAATGAGGATGATAAACAGACTTCATTAGATATGAAAAATATTAAAGAGAATGGAAAATATTTAATTGGCGATGATAAATTAAATAAAATTAGAGAAAATTTTTTATCAGCTAGTCTGAGTGAGAATGAGACTTTGGAGGTAATTAAAAAGGTGTATGAAAAATTTTCTGTAGTTTTAGACCCACACACAGCTATTGGATATGGTGCTTTCGACAAACATAACTTAAAAGGAAATAATATTGTACTAGCAACTGCACATCCATGTAAATTTCCTGATGCTGTTTCCAAAGCTATTAATTTAAAATCTGATTTACCAAAAGAACTCGAGTTTATTTTGAATGAAAAAGAAGATTATGATATATTAGAAAATAATTTAGAAAAAATTAAAAACTATATTATAGGTAAAACAAAATGAAGATTAAAGAAGGGGAACAACTTCCAAATTCAGAATTTTATTACTTAGACTCAAGTGGAGCAGCAAAAAAAATAACTACAGCAGAAGTATTTAAAAATCATAAAACAATTGTGATTGGTGTTCCTGGAGCATTTACAAAAGTTTGTTCCGCAAAACATCTTCCAGGGTATGTTAATAATTATGAGGAAGCAAAGAATAAAGGGGTTACAAAAATTATTTGTGTTTCAGTTAATGATCCAAATGTGATGAAAGCATGGGGTGATAGTCAAAAAGTTGAAGATAAAGTATTTATGGCTGCAGACCCATATTGTGAATTTACTAAATCAATTGGAGCAGAAATAGATAGACATGATCGGGGTCAGGGAATGAGGTCATCAAGATATACAATGTTAATTGATGACAATGTTGTAAAGAAAATACAAGCAGAAGAAGATACTGCCACTTGTGAAATTTCAGCAGCTCAAAATTTTTTAAAATTAATCTAAATTTGCTGCTTTTTTAGCTAGTAAGTCCACCTCTTCATTTAAAGGGTTTCCATCATGAGCTTTAACCCAATTCCATTGAATATTAAGCGATTTATTTAAATTATATAGATCAATCCATAAATCTTTATTTTTAACATCTTCTTTTTTTGAGGTTTTCCAATTATTAGCTAACCAAGTATTAATCCATTCAGTTATTCCATTTTTTACATATTGAGAGTCAGTATATATTTTTATTTCAACACCAGGCTTCATATCTTTCAATGCATTAATTGGGGCTAACAATTCCATTCTATTATTTGTTGTATTTTTTTCGCTACCACTAATTTTTTTTATTTCTTTTCCATCATTTATAATTGCAGCCCATCCACCATTACCTGGATTTGTTAAACAAGAACCGTCTGTATAAATTGTAATCATTAATTTAAATAATCTTTAAATGAACTTAAATTATTGTGAGAAAGTAATTTTTGATAATATTCATTAGGGTCTTTAATTTTAATCAATGCTGTTTTTGGTGTATTTGAGTAGTCATACAATCTTGTTAATAAATATCTTAATGCTGCGCCTCTACACAAAATATTTATAGATTTTTTTTCTTTTATTGAAATTTTTTTAACGCTTTCATACCCTTTGATTAAATTTTTAATTTTTTTGTTATTTAAATGGAAATTTCTCTTTTTATGATCAAAACAAAGAGCATTGATGCATATAGCAATTTCATACATAAAATAATCATTAGCAGCAAAGTAGAAATCAATAATTCCAGAAAGTTTATTTTTTTTGAAGAAGATATTATCTATAAATAAGTCACCATGAATAATACCTTTGGGCAATTGTTTAGGCCAATTTTTATTAATATCTTTTAGGTTATTATTTAAGAATAATTTTAAATTTGAAAACTTTTTTGACTTAAATTTAATACTTTCCAACAAAGGTTTTAAATTCTTAATACCCATCGAATTTTTTCTATTAAGCTTCATTTTATTTGTGACCAAATGCATTCGAGCAATTGTTTTACCAACTGTATAACAATCATTTATATTTAATATTTTTTTATCTTTACCTTCTAAGAATGATACAATACATGCAGTTTTATTTTTTAATTTAAAAAGATATTTATTATCTCTAGTTTTCAGAGGCTTAGGACAATTTATTTTTGAATTATTTAAATTATCCATCAATTTCATAAAAAAAGGTATTTCTTTTTGTAAAACTCTTTTTTCAAATATAGTTAAAATGTATTTTTTCTTTTTTGATTTAAGAAGATAGTTTGTGTTTTCTATTCCTTGCTTGATACCTTTAAAGCTTATTACTTTATTAATATTAAAATTTTTATTAATAATATCAATTTCTTTTTGATTTATTTTTGTATAGACAGCCATTTTTAATTTAATTTTTTGGGAGCTTTAAATACTACATCTTCTTTAATTATTTCAACTTCATCGATACTTATAGAAAATTTATTTTTTAAATCATTAATAAAATTTTCGACCAATATTTCTGGCGCAGATGCTCCTGAAGATATACCTATAGTATTGCAATTTTTTATCTGATCAAACGGTATTGAGCTTTCTGAATGAATAAGTTGCGAATTTTCACAGCCTGATTTTTTTGCCACTTCAACTAGTCTAACAGAATTTGAGGAGTTTCTACTTCCAATAACAAAAAACATATCACAATTTTTTGCAATATTTTTAACTGCCATTTGACGGTTAGTAGTTGCATAACAAATATCTTCTTTCATTGGTTCTTTTATATTAGGAAAATTGGTTTTTAAAATTTTGATTATATCTTTTGTATCATCAACTGACAAAGTAGTCTGAGTAATATATGCCAATCTTTTATCTAGTTTATTTTGATAGTTTATAGCATCTTCCTCATTTTGGATTAGATCTATAGAACCTTCATTTAATTGACCCATAGTTCCAATTACTTCTGGATGATTTTCATGACCAATTAAAATTATATGGTAACCAGCTTTATTAAGATTTTCTGCTTCTCTATGAACCTTAGAAACAAGTGGACATGTGGCATCAACATAAGTCATTTTATAATTTTTTGCATCCTCAGGTATTTTTTTTGGAACACCATGTGCTGAAAAAATTACTGGTCTTGATTTATCTTTTATCTCCTCCAGCTCTTCGACAAATATTGCCCCTTTATTTTTTAAATCATCTACAACATACTTGTTATGGACTATTTCATGACGCACATAAACTGGAGCTCCAAATTTTTGTATAGATTTTTCAACTATTTCAATTGCTCTTTCTACTCCAGCACAAAATCCACGTGGCGCAGATAATAATATTTTTAATTCTTTATTTTTCATTTTTTTCTAGAAAATATTCCAGCAATATATGTGGAAAGGTTAAAGACGCCAAACCTATAAATATTATTTTTAAAATTGCACTATCCAAATTATATGAATTATTCATTAGATATATCGCAATAAAAGAAAAAATAGCAGTTAAAATTGTTAAAGGTAAAGCTTTCTTAAGGAACAATTTAAATCCATTAAATACACTATTTGGATCAAGTTCAATAGCGAGGGAAATTGAATGTCTAATCGAGTGTAAAAAACAGAAATAAACAGTAAAAGCTGTTAGTGGAGATAAATAATAATTTAATATTAAAATTGAAAAATAATCTAAAAAAACAATAAATTTCTTGATTTCAAAATTCTTTAAGAAAAGAAAAATACTAGATAGAGTGCTGCAGAATATTCCTATCTGAATTACATTATTTGTCTCAATAAAACTTAAACTTGAATAAAATGTCTCATTATC
This sequence comes from uncultured Pelagibacteraceae bacterium, assembly GCA_902558545.1. Classification (GTDB taxonomy): domain Bacteria; phylum Pseudomonadota; class Alphaproteobacteria; order Pelagibacterales; family Pelagibacteraceae; genus Pelagibacter. Next base: position 32,896 of record CACEEJ010000006.1, read on the forward strand.
AATTAATAGTAATTTGAAAATCGCTATTGTTTCCTGAAAATGAAAATACAAAGGAGCAAGTATAATTAAAAATCCTTTAAAAAAATAAAGTATTTGAGTGAAATAAGATCTTTCATCAATCAAAAATTGTGTATCCTCTTTTCCAAAGTGGTAGGAAGCGATCATTAAAAAAACAATTAAAGTAATTGATGGTGACAATATCCAAGTTACTATAACTAATACCGAAATTAAAATATATGTAATATAAAATATATAATATGATTTTATATTAAATGATCTAAGTAATTTTTTTCCTTTTATATGATCTAATGAGCCATGGGAAACTCCTATAATTAAAATCAAAAATAAGCACAAAATTGATGAAATATTTAAATTATTAAACTTAAATAGTAAAATACAAAAAATGTTTACAACAAAGAAAAAAATAAATGAATGATTTAGATTTATTTTTTTTATTTTATTGTTCATTTTAAATTAATTCTTTTAAAAATTTCCACTTTGGCATTTTTAGAATTACTTCTAAATCTTCAAAAAAACTGCTTTTGTTTGATAAAAATTTGATAGCTGTTTTAGGTCTTGAATTGAAAACTTTGAAAAATATATTACCCATTTCATTTGAATTATTTTTAAGAACTCTTAATAAGATTTTATCTAAAAAATCATATTTTGAATTAATTTTAAATAAATTTACATTTTTAATATTTTCTATGTTTTCTCTTATATATCTGCTCTGTTCTTGAATATTTAGGAAAGTATACCCCGTACTCAATCTAGTCATGCCTCCTGCAGAGCCTATGTAAATTTCATTTAATTTTCTTACATTTTTTTGTCTAAAAAGTGGGATTGCACCAGTTTCTTTGAAATTGATTTTACAGTTTCTGATATTCAGGTGTTTGCTCAAATAATTATCAATTTGTTCATCATAATCTTTGAGTTTTTCATTATTTAGCTCAGATATCCAAGTAGTTTCAACTAATGCATTTCTTTTTGTAAATGGTAGCGTATAAAAAAAATGAACTTTATTTCTTTGATCACAAGCAAAGTCCATCAAATTGAATATTTGGTCATCAAAAAAGTCTTTATCTGTTTCTATTTCAACCCCACAAAAGTGTTGCCATAACTCACTCTGTTTATTTTCAAAATTAGGTACACTATTAAATATAATTGAATTTGATTTATCTATTTCATCAATACTTTTATAAAACTGAATATTTTTATTTAATTTAAGTTTTGAAAGTATTTTTTCGTAGAACATACCACTATCAATTGTTTGATATGGTGTAGTTTTGCAATCTACATATTTCGTATTATTGGCTGTATTTATTGTAAAATTATTCCAACTTTTTATGACACAGTCATCGAAATTATGTGAAAAAACTTTCCAAAATGACCAGGTTTTATCTCTTTTATAATCTTCTCTTGGCTCAATGATTGCTAAAGTTTTTTCTTTTAATTTATCATAAATTTCTAGCTCATATGCTAATGAAAGACCAGCACAACCTCCGCCTATAATTATGTAATCAAATTCTTTCATTCAAATTTATCTCTTCTTTAATTAAAATATGATCATGATTAATATTATCATCATTTTTATTTACAAGTGATAACTTAATTAAGTCAAAAATAGATAAAAAAGTTTCAATAATTTTTTCAATATTTGAAACATAAATTTTTCCTGACTTTTTATAATTTTCTATGTTTTGTTTATTTAAAATTTTATATCCTATTTTTCTATAAATCCTTCTTGCAACTAAAATAGAAAATCTGAAACTTATTGGTATTTCTTTTATTGAGTAAAATGAGTTTTCATAAAACTTTTCTGAAAGTTTGATTGTGGTCTTTATGTCCTCAAAATTTTCATTGATATAAAATCTATTATTTTTTTTATCTTCCATAACATCTCTAGAAATATTTGTTAATTGCATAGCAATCCCAAGATCAATAGCTGATTTTAGAGATTGTTCTTTGTGAACATTCAATATTTTAGCCATCATCAATCCAACTGTTCCAGCCACCCTATAGGAATAAATTAATAATTCTTTTTTTGAATTAAGTTTAACATTTTCTTTTATATCAGAATTAATACCCTCAAATAAATCGTCAATAATTTTAGTTGAAATACTAAATTCATTAATAAGATCCCACATGTTTTTAATAACCGGATCATCATAATTTTTATTAACAAAATTATTTCTAAATTTAATAAAATTATCTTTTTTTATTTCAATCTTGTTTTCATCATCAGCAATGTTATCTGCCTCTCTACAAAAATCATAAAGCGCAGAGCATTTTTGATAGGTTTTTTTTGGTAAAAAAAAACCTGCCCAATTAAAAGATTTTGCGTAAATAGCTAAATAATTCTTTGTTAACATTAAAATAATTTATCTAAAACTTTCGCTGAAGAGAGAACACCTGGAACACCTGCCCCCGGATGTGTACCTGCACCAACAAAGTACAAACCATCATATATTTCTGATTTATTATGAAATCTAAAGTATGCGGATTGTGTAAATTTAGGTTGAATTGAAAACCCTGATCCAAATTTAGTATTTAATTCCTTTTCAAAGTAATCAGGCGTTAGAAAAAAGTCCTCAACTATATTGCTCTTAAGATCTGGCATTAAATCTTTTTCCATTTTTTCAATTACAAGATTTTTCATTTTTTCACCTTCAGTCTCCCAATTTATTTTTGACTGATTGTTAGGAACAGGCACTAACACATAAAAACAATCATTCCCCTCTGGAGCCATAGTTTTATCAGTCGCAGTAGGTCTGTGAAGATAATAGCTAATATCACTATTTAGTTTTTTTTTATCAAATATGTCATCAAGATGTTCCTTATATTTATTTCCAAACTTTATTGTATGATGTTCAACATTTTCATAAATTTTTTTTGTTCCAAAATAGTAAACAAATAAACCCATAGAATATTCCATTCGGTTTTTTTTCCAATTAAACAACATGGAACTCTCGTTGCTTTTGCTTAACATTTTCTCATAAAATGCAGGCGGATCTGCATTACAAACAACATTATCTGCACTAATTTCATTTTCATTATTTAATTTTACACCACTTATTTTATTATTTTTTGTTATAATTTCCCTTACCTCACTGTTTTTTATTATTTCAATACCAACCTCATTCATTAACTTTTCAAAAGCTTTAATTATATTTCCTGTTCCTCCTACTGAATAGTGTATTCCCCATTTTTTTTCTAAATAAAGAATTAATCCATAAATAGAAGTAGTAGTAAAAGGATTTCCCCCAACTAATAAAGGATGCATGCTAAGCATTCTTCTTAATTTTTCATTTTTTATATAAGATGAAACAAGTGAGTAAACTGATTTATAACTTTTAAGTTTTAATAGAGCAGGCAACTGTTGCATCATTACGAAAGGTTTATCAAATGGTACATCTGCAAGTTCTAAAAAACCTTTATCAAATATTTTTTTTGTAAAATTAACTAATTTTTCATATCCATTTACATCTTCTTTGCTAAGCTTCTCAATTTGGTCTCTCATCTCTATTTCGTCACCTGAATAGTTAAATTTAGTTTTGTCCTCAAAAATAAATTGGTACCAAATTTTAAGTGGAGTTAGTTCTATATAATTTTTTGGGTCTTTATTGAATAACTCGAACAATTCATTAATTAGGTAGGGTGCAGTAATAACTGTTGGTCCAGCATCATATATAAATCCGTTTTTCTTAAAAACTCTTGCTCTTCCACCTAGGTCTGGATGTTTTTCTATTAATTTTACTTTATGTCCTTTTGCCTTAAGTCTTAGCGCTGCTGCGATCCCGCCAAATCCTGATCCAATGACTATAGAGTTCATTTTAATAATTTATAGCTTTTTTGAAAAATTGTAAGTGTATTATGAATTAATTTTTTTTAACTCTGCTTTGGTTTCATCTAAATTTTTTTGAAACACAGCATCTAATTTTGACTTGTCTACAGATGTAGTTATTATTTTTTTAACTGAGTTCACTGCAATTTTTATTGATGCATCCTTAATTTCCTTCAAAGCCGCCTCTTTCATTTGACTTATTTTATTTTCAGCTAAATTTTTTTTTATTTCTGATGATTTATGAAACTTATCATTCATCTCTATTATTAATCTATCCACATCTTTTTTGGCGTTCTCAAGAATTTCGTTGCTCACAGACTGAGCTGTATCCAATTTTTTTTGCGAGTTATCTAACAGTGTTTTTGCTTCAGTTCTTAATTTTTCACTTTCATCAATTTCATTTTTAATATCAGATATCATTTTATCTAACATTTCAGAAATTTTTTGAGGAATTTTAAGGTAAATTAACGCTCCAAAAAAAATAATAAATGATACGGCTACCCAAAATGTTGCATCAATTGCCATAGTATTTATCTCCATTTCTTTTAGATAGATCATCAACAATTGCAGATATACTACTATTATTTACTTCAGCTCCAATTAGTTTTTGCAATAACTCAGATGAAGTCTCAATAGCTATTTTATTTATTTTATCTGGCGCATTCTTTCTTAATGCATCTATTTCTTTTTCAGCCTCAGCAATTTCATTATCAATTTGCTTATCAAGAACTTCTCTTTTTTGCACCAATGTCTTTTAGTGCTTTTTCTCTTGCTTGATTGAAAATACTATTAGCCTCAAGTTTGCTTTTAGATATAATTTCATCGTATTCTTTTAGTTTTGCATCACTATCTTCTCTTTGTTTCTCAGCAGCCTCAATATTTTCTAATATTTGAGATTTTCTCGATTCTAAGTTGTTACTAATTTTTGGTAGTATTAGTTTAGATAAAACTAAATACATAATACCAAAAGTAAGTATTAGCCAAAAAATTTGAGAAACCCAAAACTCTGGATTTAATTGAGGCATACCTCCGCTTTCAGCCGCAAAAGCTTCTTTAATAAAAAAGAAGCTAAAAAATATTGACTGAAAATATATTTTTTTAAACATCAATTTAAAACGCAAAGAGAATGATTAATGCAACTACTAATCCAAATAATCCTGTAGCCTCTGCAAGTGCAAAACCTAAAAGCAAGTTAGGAAATTGTTTTTGTGCTGCAGATGGATTTCTCATTGCACCAGACAAATAATTTCCAAAAATTATTCCGATACCAACACCGGCTCCAGCTAAAGCAATTGCTGCTAAACCTGCTCCGATCATTTTTGCTGCTTCTAATTCCATTATATCCTCCTCTGTTATTAATGGTGTAAATTTAATGCATCATTTAAATAGATGCAGGTTAAGATTGCAAAAACATAAGCTTGAAGAAAAGCAACTAAGATCTCCAAACCAGTTAACGCAACCGAAAAACTTAGTGGAAGCCACCCACCAACTATTCCAAGGCTAATTACAAAGCCTCCGAAAACTTTCATCATTGTATGACCAGCCATCATATTGGCAAATAATCTAACTGATAAACTTATAGGTCTGCTTAAATAAGAAATAATTTCTATAACAACAATTAAAGGGAGTAATACTGCAGGCACTCCACTTGGAACAAATAATTTTAAATACCCAAATCCATGTTTAATAAACCCAATTACAGTCACTCCAATAAATATAAATGCTGCGAGCACAAATGTTACAATGATATGACTGGTTACAGTAAAAGTATAAGGTATCATTCCAAACATGTTACAAAATAAAACAAACATGAATAGAGAAAATATAAATGAAAAGTATGGTTTAGCTTTTGATCCAGCTGTATCGCTAATCATTTTGGATACAAAGGTATAGCTAATTTCTGCTAATAATTGAATTTTGTTTGGTAGTATTGAATTTTTTTTTGATCCTAAATTAAAGATTAACAAAATAGATGCAGTACTTAAAATCATAAACAAACTTGCGTTCGTAAAAGATATGTCGATTGCTCCAACTTTAATTTCTGGTCCAATTCTATAAACGTCGAATTGGGACATAGGATTTGCTGCCATAATACTTATTTATTTTTGCATTTTTTTTGCAGATCTAATCACATTAATTATTCCAGCAACTACACCAACAAAAAAAAATATTAATATAAACCAAGGTTTAGTACCAAAGGTCTTGTCAAAAATAAACCCAATAATTGTCCCCACAGCCACTGCAGAAACAAGTTCTGTGCTCAATTTAAATGCAGTTCCTATAGGTGAGGGGTCGTTCTTCTTATTGTAGAGATTTTTCTTTGAAATCTTGCTTTTTGCAATCTCTAAGCGAGTTTTGAAAGGGTCTTTTGGCATTTATATAGTTTAAGCAACCATACTCTCTGCTTTTTGTAAATCAACAGCCACTAGCTGACTAATTCCTTTTTGAGGCATAGTTACCCCATATAGTCTGTTCATTTTTGACATGGTTAAAGCATGATGAGTTACAATTATGAATTTGGTGTTGGTGATTTTAATTAGTTCCTCAAGTAAACTACAAAATCTTGTTACGTTAGCATCGTCAAGCGGTGCATCAACCTCATCCAATACACATATAGGTGAAGGGTTTGTTAAAAATACAGCAAAGATTAATGAGAGGGCAGTCAATGCTTGCTCACCTCCAGATAACAAAGTTATAGATTGAAGTCTTTTTCCCGGAGGACTAACCAACATTTCTAAACCAGCTTCAAGTGGATCATCAGAGTCCACCAATTCTAGTTTGGCATTTCCACCATTGAAAAGTTTTGTATAAACTTCATTAAATTTTCTATTAACTTTTTCAAAAGCTTCAGTTAATCTTTCTCTTCCTTTTTGATTAAGTTCATTGATGCTATCTTTAAGTTTCACGATAGCAGTAACAAGGTCAGCACGATCCTGTTCCATTTTTTTTATCTCTTCTTCATATTTACTTGTTTCTTCATCTGCTTTTAAATTTACAGATCCTAATTTTTCTCTTTCTTGTTTTTTCTTATCCAAAGCATCTTCTTGATCAACTGGATTTGGAAGTTCTTCTACTCCGTTTAAATTTGAATTTTCTAAAATATTATCTTCATTCAAATTTAGTTCAGAACTAATTCTATCAAGCAGATCATTTTTTCTCTTTTGCAACCCTTCAATTGTAGCTCCTGAGCTTGCTTTTCTTTCTCTGATTTGAATTGATTGCTCTTGTATTTCATTTAATTGCGTTCTTAACAGTTCTATTTTTTGATCCGTTTCATCTATAATCGCTTCATTATCAATTTTTTCTTTATCTGAAATTCTTAAATTTTCTGAAATTTGACCTTTTCTTTCTGCCTGTGCTCTAGGCTGGTTTTCTAAATCACTTAATTGTTTTGATAATTTTTCTTTTCTTTGTGTTAGCTCATTAACCATTTTTTCTGAATTAGTTAATAAATTTTTCCAACTTTCAATTTCCGTTTCAATGGTTTTAATTCTTTCATTTCTTTTTATAGACTCATTTTTAATTGATTGATTTTTACTATAAGCATCAGCATATTTTTCTTGGAGTAATTTTATATTTTTCGATTTTTCACTTACTTCTAATAACTCATTTCTAGATCTCTCATTTTTTAAATCATTTAAAAAACTATCTAGCTCCATATTACATCTATCTAAAAGTGTTACTGCTTGATTTATTTCATTACTATCTATTAATTCTTTTACCTTTGATATTGTATTTTTTACATTTCTTATTGGACCAACACTTATATTTACAGTTTCTTCAGCTAAATTATTTACAACTTCATCAACAGCTTTTTGTTCTTCTTTAAGTTTATTTTTTGCGCTTTCTAACTCTTCATTAGATAATTTTTCTGTTTCAAAATACTTCGAGTCTGTCTCAATTAATTCAGTTTTTTCTTCCTTCAATCTTTTTTCGTTTGAGTTAGCGTCTATAATAATCCCTTTTTCTCTCGTGATATCATCATCAAGTGTTTGAATTGATTTTTTGATGCTTTCTATCTCATCTTGAATTCTTGTATTTTCTTCATCTAAACTTTGAAGTTCTAGATTAAGTCTTTGTATCCTTGATAAATTTTCTATATTTTTTTCTCTCAATGGATTTACTTTATCTATGAAAGTTTTAATTGAATTTTCTAATTCAGATATTTTGTTATTAAATCCTTCTACTTCTCCTTCTGCTTCAGTATTAATTTCATTTTCTATTCTAATTTCTTTGTCTATTTCTAATAATTTTAAATAATATAATCCTGCTTCAATTTTTTTAATTTGATCTGAGATTAGTTTGTATTTTGTTGCCTCTTCAGCTTGTTTTTGAAGATTTGCTAATTGTTTTTCTTGCTGTCTTCTTAGTTCATCTGCTCTTTTTAAATTATTCTCGGCCGCACCTAATCTTAATTCAGCCTCATGTCTTCTAACGTGTAAACCAGATATTCCTGCAGCTTCTTCTAAAATAGCCCTTCTATCTGTTGGTTTCGCAGTTACTAATGCGCCTATTCTTCCTTGGCTAATCATAGATGGAGAGTGTGCACCAGTCGAAAGATCTGCAAAAAACATTTGCGCATCTCTTGCTCTTACTTCTTTATCATTAATGTAAAATTTAGATCCTTTATCTTTTTCTATTTTTCTTCTAATTTGTATTTGCTCCAACTCACGATATTGGATTGGACCTTCTTTATCTTTGTTTTCAACTTCAATAGATACTTCTGCAATATTTTTTGATGCTTTATTAGATGTTCCTGAAAATATAACATCCTCCATACCAGATCCACGCATACTTTTTGCAGAGGTCTCTCCCATTACCCATCTTAAAGACTCTACAATGTTAGATTTTCCACAGCCGTTAGGACCCACTATACCCGTAAGACCATCCTCAATTAAGAAGTTGGTTTTTTCAGCAAAAGATTTAAATCCGTTTAATTGGATTTTTTTAAACTCCATGCACTAACTTATATCAGTTTTTCTAGCGCTTTTTTTAAATTTTTATAATTTAGAGTTTTTTCGAATTTTTCGTCGTTAATAATTATCGTAGGAGTTGCGTTTACTTTGAAGTTCTTTGCTCCATCGATTCGATCGTTTAATACAAAATCTTCAATTTCCTTATTGTTTATACAAGTATTAAAATCAATACTAAATCCTTCATTTTTTAAAAATTTTTGTAAGTTTTTATTTGCCTCCTGTATTGAACTTCCCTTTACCCATTTTTGTTGATTAGCATATAAACTTTCAAGGATATCTGAATTTCCATCATTCTTACATTGAGAAACTTTAGATGCGTTAAAGGCCGCTATGTCTAATGGAAAATGTCTAAATTCTATTTTAGCGAGTCCTGTATCAAGATACTCTTCCTTTAATTGAGGATAAACATTTTTATGAAAATTAGCACAATGACTACAAGTTAATGATTCAAAAGCTATAATTGTTATTTTTGCATCTTTGTTACCAACAGTTATCCTTTTAATTTCCTCAGCTTGTACATTTAAGACTGTAGTAAAAAATATTAATATCAAGAATATAATTTTTTTCATTTCTCTCTAAATACCCTGGTTAACTCTGTTAATGATTTTTTAATCTTTTCGTTTTTAACATCTTTAATCTTATCTTGATATTTACTAATTGCCACATTTTTAACTTTTGTTTCAATCGAGCCCGTCATTTCGTGCTCATCATCAAAACTTATAAATTTAAGCTTTTCAACAACAGAATATCCAAAAAAATTATTCATTTTATCCAAAATATCTTTTTTCGAATATTCAACGTCAACTTCATGTCCTCGCTTGACCATAACCACTAGTGTGCTAACACCAAATTTATTTGAATTTTTAAATGTTTTTGGATAACAAATTTTAAATAATTCGCTTCCAACTAAATATTTCCAATTGCTCAGCGTTTCTGAATATATATGACCTTTTTTATTTATTATTTTTTTGACATTTTTTGGCAAAGTGTCTTTGAAAGATCTTAAGCCTTGAATGCTAGCGTTTCTCTGCTTAGTATTATTTTTAGATTGCATATGAAAGATCCAATAATAACAAATAATATTCTTAATTGGTATGATTTAAATAAAAGATCTTTACCTTGGAGAAAGAATGTTTCTCAAACAAAAAAGCAATACTATACTTTAGTTAGTGAATTTATGTTGCAGCAAACCCAGGTTGCAACGGTTGTACCTTATTTTAACAGATTTATTAAAAATATTCCTACAATTGAAAAATTATCTAAATATGATGATAGAAAATTAATTAAACTTTGGGAGGGTCTTGGATATTATTCAAGAGCTAGAAATTTAAAAAAAACAGCTCAAATTATTGTTAAAAATTTTAATAAAAAAATACCTAGAAATTTTAAAGATTTAAAGTCTCTTCCGGGTATTGGAGATTATACAGCAAGTGCAATTTCTGCAATTGCATTCAATGAACCAATAATTCCTCTAGACGGTAATATTGAAAGAGTACTAAAGAGATACTTATTTTTAAAAAAACAAGATCAAATAAAAAAAGAAAATTTGCAAGAGAAGAAAAAAATTTTTGGAACATCTATCAAAAGGTCTAGTGATTATGCTCAAGCTTTAATGGAATTAGGAGCACTAATTTGTAAACCTGTTAATCCTAATTGTAAGAACTGTCCATTAGTAAAAAAGTGTAAATCATTTAAAAATAAAAATTTTGATTTAGTAAAATTTAAAAAAAAAGATAAGCAAACTTTTTACAAGCTAAATGTTTATAAAAAAAATAATCATTATTTATTAATCAAAAATAATAAATTTAATTTTTTGAAAAATTTTAATATCTTCCCGATGGAGGAAGTAAATAATCCTAAAAATTTTGATAAAGATTTGAATTTTAAAATGTCTAATATGAGCATGAATATTAAAATTGAATTTAAAAATAATTATAATTTAAATAAAAATAATTATTGGATTGATCCAACAAAGCTTCAAAATTATATACTGCCAACATTTACAAAAAAGATAGTAAAATTTTTAGAAAGTCATAAATGAAAAAAATAGCAATAATTGGTGCTGGAATTTCTGGTTTGTATATTGCCAATTTATTCAAAGATCATAAGGATTATCAGGTTACGATTTATGAAAAAAGGAATTCAATAGAAATGGAGGAGGGCTATGGAATTCAGTTGTCGGTAAATAGCGTAAAGCTTTTAAATAAAATCGGCTTCACTTCTTTCTCTGAAGAAGAAAAATTTAATCCAAAAAAAATTGATTTTTATGAAATTAAAAATTCAAAAAAAATTTGTGACTTAGACATTTCAAAATTTAATTCTAAAGATTGTAAATACACAACATTGAAAAGATCAAAATTACTTAAATTCTTAAAAAAACAAATAAACGAAGATATAATTAAATATAACCACAGTATTGAACAGATTGATTACGATAAAGATTCAATAAAATTAATATTTGATAAAAATAATATAACTTGTGATTACTTAATTATTTCGGACGGTGTGTTTTCTAAGGGGAAGTTATTAATTTCAACTAATAAATCAAAACCAATTTACAATGATACGATTGCTATTAGGGGCACTATATCGACAGAAAATTTTCAAAATATAAATGAAGAAAATATTTCTTTGTTCTTAGGGCCGAATTTTCATTATGTTGTTTATCCAATTAATAATGATAAAAATTTAAATTTTATTGGCATTTTAAAACATAAATTAAATTTAAATGAGCAAGATAACTATAATCTTTTTACCGAGAGTTCTTTTATAAAAAATATTAAATTTAAATTATCTCAAAAAGTTTCTCAAAGTTTTTTGGAAAGTCTTCAAAATATTAAATTATTTCCAATTTTTGTAAGTAAAAATTTATATAATCCTCCAAAAAATATATTCCTTGTAGGAGATGCATTTTTTGCTTTTTCACCTTCATTTGCTCAGGGGGCTTCCCAATCAATTGAGGGGGCTAGTGAATTATATGAAAGTTTAATAAACAATAATAATTTTTATGATATCAGATTAAATAGAGTAAAAATGATTAACAGTAGATCTAATTTCAATCAATTTGCCTTCCATTTATCAAATCCAATTATGATCATATTAAGAAATATTTTTTTAAAGCTTTTAACTAAAAATAAAAAATTTTTAGAAAGTTATTTGGGTAAAATTTATAAAAGTTAATTTTTAGAAATTAATCTTTGTCTTAAATAATCAATAGGATAAGTTCGCCCATTTATATCACAGTGCCAAAAAGTCCATCCATTACAACTTTCAGCTCCTAAAATAGAAGCCGCAACTTTGTGTATAGAACCCTCTGCTTGATTATGTTTTATACTACCATCAGCCATAATTCTGGCCGTTATTTTTTTCTTATTATCAAAAATATTAGTTCCAGGTTTAATTATTCCAAGCTCAACCAATGAACCAAATGGAATTCTTGGTTTTGATCTATTATTTTTTAGCGTATCTAATAACTCGTCCTCAATACGCTTAGTAACTTTTATGCGTTGCTCAGCAACTTTAAAATAATTTTTTTCTTTTTCTATTCCAAAATAATTTCTTCCTAGTTTTTTTGCTACTGTAGCTGTTGTTCCAGATCCTAAAAAAGGATCAAGTATGAGGTCATTTTTATTAGATGTAGCTAATAAAATTCTATGTAATAGTGCTTCTGGTTTTTGTGTAGAGTGAATTTTTTTTCCATCCTTTTTAAGTCTTTCAGAACCATTGCATATTGGAAGATCCCAATTAGATCTCATTTGCAAATCATCATTTAAACATTTCAAAGATTGATAATTGAATGTATATTTTGATTTTTCACTTTTAGAAGCCCATATTAAAGTTTCATGAGCGTTAGTAAAACGTGTCCCTCTAAAGTTTGGCATTGGATTATTTTTATTCCAAATGACGTCGTTTAAAATCCAGAAACCTAAATTTTGGATTGCTGTGCCAACTCTAAAAATATTATGGTAGCTTCCTATAACCCAAATAGCTCCATCTTTTTTTAAAATTCTTTTACATTCACTAAGCCATTCATAAGTGAAATCATCATATTTTTTAAAATTTTCAAATTGATCCCACTTATCATTTACCGCACTAACCTTTGATCTATCTGGTCTTGTTAATTCACTTTTTAATTGTAAGTTGTAAGGAGGATCAGCAAAAATTAAATCAAAAGTTTCACGTGGAATTTTTTTTAATTCTTCGAGACTATCTCCATTAATTATTTTATTTTTGAAATCAGTTTTCATTTGTAAAAATTAATTAGACTCCAAATGGATTCTTTGGTCAACCTGAGATTGAAAAATTTGGATTCGATTAGTGTTTCTAAATTAGAAGGTAACTAGATGTAGTGTTAATTTATTTTAGATATTGGTGAAAAAGTTTTTCTATGATGTTTAGTAATACCCAGTTTTTTTAAAGCTTTTAAGTGTTGTTTTGTTCCGTACCCGAAGTTTTTATCCCAGTCATAACCTTTATTTTTTTTTGACAAGGTGGTTATAAACTTATCTCTTGATACTTTTGCAATTATAGAAGCAGCTGAAATAGAGAGGACTTTCTTATCTCCTTTAATAACTGATTTTAAATTATAATTTTCTAATTCTGGAGCTTTGTTTCCATCTATCAGCACGTGTGTTGGTTTTTTCTTAAGTTTTTTGATAGCTCTTTTCATAGCCAGCAAACTTGCTTGTAGTATATTCAGCTCTTCTATTTCTTTGACAGAAGCTTTCCCTACAGACCAAGTAGAATTTTTTTTTATATATGTGCACAGATACTCTCTCTTTTTTTTACTTAATGACTTTGAATCTTTTAATAATTTTGGATTAATTGATTTTTTTAAAATTACTGCTGAAGCATAAACAGGCCCAATTAAACTTCCTCTACCAACCTCATCAACCCCAGCAATTATCTTCATCAAATTTTTAACTTCAGATCTTTGATTTTGTTTCTAATTTTCTTTAAATCTTCCCATGAGTGTTTTTTATTTTCTGGAAAACGGATTAAATAAGATGGATTAAAAGTTATCATTAAAGGGAATGTTTTGTTTTTTAAAATCACTTCCTTCCAATGTCCTCTTTCAGTAGTTATTTTTTCACTTATTCCTGTTACAGCCTTCATTGCCGAACTACCCATCAAAACAATAATCTTCGGGTTTATAATTGATATATGCTCCTTCAAAAATACTGAGTATCTTTTAATTTCGGTTGAGGTTGGTTTTCTGTCATCAGGTGGTCTAAAATTGATTGCATAACTAGTGTAAATATTTTGTCTTTTAATATCGATGGCTATAAGCATTTTGTTAAGAAGTTCACCCACTTCACCTCCAAATGGGACACCCAATTTTTCTTCTTCAGCCCCAGGAGACTCTCCAATTAACATTAAAGGGCTATTTATATTTCCCTCACCTAAAATAATTTTGTTTGAATTTTCTTTCAATTTACAATTTTCAATTGAATTTATTTGATCTTTTAAATTTTTTAGTAATTCTTCTTTATTTATTTGCAAGGTGCCATTGTTCTTTTCTAAAATATTAAATCTATTTATTGGCTTATCAGCGAATATAAATTTTGGCTCAATAGTATTAATTAGTTCTTGGTTTAATTTGGTATTTTGATTTATCACTTTTTTAGTCATAGTATGGTCACATGTTCCTAAAATTTCTAAAATTAGTACTATTAATATTCATATCTTATCAGACACCTTTGTATTCTAAAAGTGCTACTTTTAACGACTTCAACTCAAGAGATTTATCAAATTATTTTTCTGGAATTGTTGCATTTGAAAATCGAGATAATTCTGAAGCTTTAAAATTTTTTAACTTAACAAAAGTATTAATTAACAAACATGATAGTTATTTAAAAAGATATGTTAACTCTTTAGTTTTAGATAACAAAGTACCTCAAGCAATTAATGTATTAAATAACAATACAAACAAATCTAACTCAGATTTTTATGGTGCGTATATAATTTTAATAATTGATAGTATAAAAAAAAATAACTTTAAAAAGGCTGAAGAATATTTAACGCAAAGTTTAAAATTTCAAGATGACGATAGGATAAATTTAGTTATTTTTGAAACTCTAAAACAGTACATTTATACATTTAAAAATAAAAAAATATTGGATAACAAAAAAAATTTTGGTAACCTGTCTCTTATAGCTGAGACATTCCAGAGATGTTATATTGAAGATAAGAGAACTTCGTCATTTTTTCTTAGTTTAATAAATAATCAACAAGGTGATTACTCAAGATACATTTTTTTTTATCTTAATTATTTAATTGATAATAACAAATTTAATGAAGCAAGATTAGTTGTTGAAAAAATTGATTATATAAATTCAACACTTTTACTTTCTCAAAGTAAAAGTTGGGTAGACAAAGAAAAATTTGATGATTTTGAAAAAATTTTTTCATGCAAAGATCATAATGATCTTGTCAGTGAGTTTTTATTTTTAATCTCCAATCTTTATTCTTCACAGGATAATTTTGAAAAATCAAATTTTTATTTAAATTTGTCACACTATTTAAATCCTAAGTTTGAATTTAATCTGTCATTGGTTGCGGAAAATTTTTATCTTAATGATGAATTTGATAAAGTAAAAAGGATCTTAAAAAACTTTAAAAAAGAAGATGAATTTTATTATTGGTTTAGATTAAAAAAAGAAGCTCAAATAATAATTCAAGAGCAGGGTTATGAAAATGCAATTAAATACATAGATTCAAAATTTAATAAAATTGAAAATCCAAATATAAAAATGATTTTTGATTTAGCTAATTTTTATAAAAATTCTAAAAATTATGAAAAGGCAATAGTTCGTTATACAGAAATTATTTTAACACTGGATGACAATTCACTTATTAAATCAGATGTATTGTATCGTAGAGGTGGTAGCTATGAAAGAATGGGCAATTATGAAAAGTCAGATGAAGATTTATTGCATGCGCTTAAAATTGATCCTAGTGATGCATATATTTTGAATTACCTTGCTTACTCCTGGTTAGAGCGTGATTATAAAATTAATGAAGCAATGGATATGTTAAAAACAGCATATGATTTAAAAAGCAATGATCCATATATTATTGATTCAATTGGATGGGCATATTTTTTAACAGAGGATTATGTAGAAGCAGAAAAGTATTTAAAAAGAGCGGTAGAATTAATGCCAGATGACCCAATCGTGAATGATCATTATGGAGATATTTTATGGAAATTAAATCGAAAAATTCAAGCAAGATATTTTTGGAACAATGTTTTAACTTTTGATGACACTGAAGAGGATATGAGAAAAAAAATCAATATCAAAGTAGTTGAGGGTCTTAAAAATTCCTAAATGAAAATTAATAAAATTAAATCTAATGCAAAGCTAAATTTAGCACTAAACATTACTGGAAAAAAAAAAGTTTTACATAAAATTGAAAGTATAATTGATTTTATAGATCTGCATGATGTTATTTCAATAAATCAACATAATGGGAAAAAACATCATATTTCCTTTTATGGGAAGTTTTCTAAAAATATTGGAAAAAAAAATACTGTTCAGAAATTATTTCAAATACTAGATAAAGAAAATTTATTAAAAAATAAAAAATTCAAAGTTAAAATTAAAAAATTAATCCCTCAAGAAGCTGGGTTGGGTGGAGGATCGATGAATGCAGCTAGTGTGTTTAATTATTTAGTTAAAAAAAAAATTATTAATTCTAATCATCAAAAAACTCGAAGTATCTGTGAATTGGTTGGTTCCGATGTTATTTTAGGTACGATTTCATCCAGCTGTGTATTGTCATCAGGTGGTAGAATAAAAAAGATTCATAATACTCCAAAATATTACTCTATTTTAGTAAAGCCTGATTTTGGGTGCTCAACTAAAAAAATATACTCAG
>CACEEJ010000007.1 GCA_902558545.1 uncultured Pelagibacteraceae bacterium
ACAGATCTACAGGTTGCTTTATTATTGGACCAAAAAATATAACTGCAAAAATTAATGATACATTTTTAGTTAAGTTATCAACTGCAATAGCTCATCTAATTGGTGTACCTAATCATGATGCCATGGCAGGAAAATATTATGCTCGTTTTCATGTTAAACATGAAGATAGTAGCGACTCTTATTTAAGAAAGGCTTATAGGAATATGGATCTTCATACAGACGGGACATATGTGAAAGATGTAACCGATTGGTTAATTATGACAAAAATTGATGAGCAAAATGTTGAAGGTGGTGAAACAGCTATGTTGCACCTTGATGACTGGGAGCATTGTGATGATTTATACAATGATCCAGTTGGGAGACAAAATTTTGTTTGGGGGTCACCAAAAAGTAAAAATATTGATTACAAGGTAGAACACCCAGTTTTTTCAACTGATAAAGAGGGAAGACCAACGATATCTTATATAGATCAATTTCCAGAACCTCAAAATATGGAGCAAGGAATTTTTTTACAAAGATTATCTGATGGATTAGAGGAGAGTAAAAATAAAATAATTACAAAATTACCTGTTGGATTCTCTGTGATTGCAAATAATTATTTCTGGCTTCATGGAAGAAAACCCTTCAAAGAAAACAAGGAATTAAGCAGAGAATTACTAAGAATTAGAGGTTCTTTTTTTGTTAATTAATTCAATATAATCAATATAAAGTATCCAAAATTATGAATTTAGGTTTTATTGGTACTGGAAAAATTGCAGCTTCAGTGATTACTGGAATATGTAAATCGAAAATTTCCTATAAGAAAATTATTATTTCTCCAAGAAATAAAAAAATAGCTCTTGAGTTAAAAAGAAAGTTTAAAAAAATAGTTATTGCCAAGGACAATCAACAAATTGTAGATCAATCTAATTGGGTATTTTTATCTGTTACTCCTACTGTTGGTGAAAAAATTATTAAAGATTTAAAATTTAAATCGACTCAAACAGTTGTTAGTTTTATTTCAACAATTACTTTATCTCAATTAAGGAAAGCAATTAAAGTGAGAGCAAAAATTGTACGAGCAATACCTTTGCCTCCAATTTCATTAAAAAAAGGTCCTGTACCTATTTGTCCTCCCAATCCAAAAGTAAAAGCATTTTTTAATAATTTGGGAACAACTGTAGAAATTAAAAATGAAAAATCTTCAATAAATTTTTGGTCAACATCCGGAATGATGGCACCATTTTATGAGATGTTGAGGGTTATGACTGATTGGTTGGTCAAAAAAGGAGTAAGAAGAAATAATGCTCAAAAATATATTACTTCTTTATTTTTAGCTTTATCCGAAGATGCTGTAGTAAATTCAAAAGAAAATTTAAAGAATTTAGTAAAAGAGTCTCAAACGCCAAAAGGTTTAAATGAACAAGGTGTTAAAGAATTAACTAAAGCTGGATTTTATAAATCTCTAGAAAAAACTTTAAACAGTATTCATAAAAGACTAAATAAATAAATCAAATGTCTGAAAATATTTTAGAGATTAATAATTTAAGTAAATATTTTGGTGGATTAGCTGCAGTTTCAGATTGTTCGATAAAAGTTAAAAGAGGAACAATCACTGGTATTATTGGACCGAATGGATCTGGTAAAACCACTTTATTCAATTTAATTGCTGGAAACTTAAAATCATCTGGTGGAAATGTAATTTTTGATGACGAAAATATTACAGACGTTCCGTCATATGAATTATTTTCTAAAGGGTTGTTAAGAACATTTCAAATAGCACATGAGTTTTCAAATTTATCTGTTTTAGAAAATTTAATGATGGTTCCAGGAAATCAATCTGGAGAAAAAATAATGACAGCATTATTTAAACCAGGTTTAGTTGCGCAAGAAGAGGCTGTGGTTAAAGAGAAAGCAAAAGAAGTTGTTGAATTTTTAAATTTAGGACATTTATCAAATGAGCTTGCTGGGAATCTTTCAGGTGGACAAAAGAAATTATTAGAACTTGGAAGAACCATGATGGTTGATGCAAAATTAGTATTATTAGATGAAGTAGGGGCTGGAGTTAATAGGACTTTGTTAAAAGATCTTGGAACTGCAATAGAAAAGTTAAATAAAGAAAAAGGTTATACTTTTTGTATGATAGAGCATGATATGGATTTTATTGGAAGATTGTGTGATCCAGTGATTGTAATGGCTGAGGGATCAGTTTTATTTGAGGGAAGTGTTGACGAAGCAAAAAAGGATGAAAAAGTTATTGAAAGTTATCTTGGTAGAGGATCAAAATTAAAGGATACAAACTAATGGCATATTTTGAGGGAATAGAAATGACAGGTGGTTATGGTAATGGTCCTGACATTATTAGTTCGTGTTCAGTAAATGTTAATAAAGGTGAAATAGTTTCTATTTTAGGTCCTAATGGAGCTGGTAAATCAACTGCCATGAAAGCAATGTTGGGCTTACTCAATTTAAAATCTGGATCAGTAAAGATTGATGGTAAGGATATTTCAAAATTATCTCCTCAAGATCGAGTTAAACAAGGTATTTCTTTTGTTCCTCAGACTAAAAATGTTTTTGCAGGTATGACTGTTGAAGAAAATTTAGAAATGGGAGCATTTCTTGTTGAGGATGAGATAAAAAATATAATTGAGGAAATTTACGAATTGTTCCCAATTTTAAGAGAGAAAAGAAATCAGATGGTTGGTGAACTTTCTGGAGGTCAAAGACAACAAGTGGCTTTAGGTAGAGCTTTAATGATTAAGCCAACTGTTTTAATGTTAGATGAGCCAACTGCAGGTGTATCACCAATTGTGATGGACGAATTATTTGATCATATTGTAAAAGTAAAAAGAACAAACGTTGCTATCTTAATGGTAGAGCAAAATGCAAAACAAGCATTAAGCATTTCAGATAGAGGCTACGTTCTGGTTACTGGAGAAAATCGTTATTCAGGAACTGGAAAAGAATTATTAGACGATCCAAGAGTAAGAAGCTCTTTTTTGGGAGGTTAATATGGATTTTGTAAATGCAATAATTCTTTTATTAAATTATATCTTTATTCCTGCATTAACTTATGGTTCTCAGTTAGCACTGGGTGCAATATTTGTAACACTTATTTATGGAATTTTACGATTTGCAAACTTCGCAACTGGTGACATGATGTCTTTTGGAACCATGGCAACGATTTTATTTACATGGTATTTTCAATCTTTAGGTGTTTCTTTAGGTGTTTTACCTACTGCTTTATTAGCTATTCCTTTTGGAATAATTTTCATGATTTTTTACATGCTTTTAATAGACAAGTTTGTCTTTAAGTATTACAGAAATCAAAAAAGTCCCCCAGTTCAATTTGCAATGGTGAGTATTGGTGTAATGTTTGTAACACAAGCAGTGGTCAGAATTATAATTGGACCTGGTGATAGAAGATTTTTTGATGGTGAAAAATTCATTATTAAAGCTCGTGAATTTAAAGAGATGACAGGTTTAAACGAAGGTCTTGCATTAAAATCAACTCAAGTGATTACTATTTTTGTAACAATAGTTTTAGTCTCTTTATTATTTTGGTTTTTAAATAGAACTAAAACTGGAAAAAGCATGAAAGCTTATTCTGATAATGAAGATCTTGCCTTGTTATCAGGTATTGATCCTAAAAAAATAGTTTTAGTTACTTGGGTAATTGCTGGAATTTTAGCAACTATTGGTGGTGCGTTGTATGGTTTAGATAAAAGTTTTAAACCATTTACTTACTTTAATAATATGCTTCCTATTTTTGCTGCTGCAATTGTTGGAGGAATTGGAAATCCATTTGGAGCTTTTTTAGGTGGATATGTAATTGCTTTTTCTGAAATATTGCTCACTTACGCATATAAAAAATTCTTTATGTATATTTTACCAGAAAGTATGGAGCCAAATAGTTTAGTTCAGTTACTATCTACAGATTACAAGTTTGCAGTCTCGTTCTCTATTCTTGTAATTGTTTTAATTTATCGACCATCGGGAATATTTAAGGGGAAAGTATTGTGAGAAAAAACCTTAATGTAATTGCAGCTTACAGCATAATGATGGTGCTTATTTTAATGGTTGGGATATTTCAGTCTTGGAACATAGCGTTATCAATATTTAATCTTTGTTTGATTTCTGCGGTGATGACAATGGGAGCAAATATCCAATGGGGGTATGCTGGTTTAATTAATTTTGGAATTATGGGTTATACAGCTTTAGGTGGTTTAGCTGCAGTATTGATATCTGTCGATCCTGTTCAAGAAGCCTGGAGGGCAGGAGGTTTCGATATTGTAATGTCATTATGGCTGATAGTAGTAATGGTATTAGTTATAAGGTTTATTTTAAAAAGATTTGAAAAATCAAAAATCAGAACATACAGCATAGCTGCAATAATAATTTCAGGTATTTTACTTATTAGATTTTCTGCAGAGCCAGGCATAGAAGCTATTGAAGCAGTTGATCCTGCTAAAACTGGTTTCTTAGGAGGATTTGGATTACCAATTATATTTTCTTGGATAGTTGGAGCTCTTTTTGCAGGGGGTTTAGCATTTATAGTTGGAAAAGTTGCACTTGGTCTTAGAGCAGATTATTTAGCTATTGCTACTCTTCTTATTTCCGAAATTGTTATTGCAATTATTAAACACGAAGATTGGCTCACAAGAGGAGTTAAAAATGTTATTGGATTAAAAAGACCTGCACCTTATGAAGTAGATCTTCAAACAACTGATTGGTTTATTAAATTAGTTGAAAAGTTTAATGCAGGAAAATTAAGTGTAATTGAGAATTTAGCTGATAGACAAGCTGCTTTAAACCAACTTGTTATTGAAGGTTCATCAGTATTTGTAAAACTGTGTTATTCAGGATTATTCTTAGTAGTAGTAATTATTCTTTTAATTTTAACTCAAAAAGCTCTTTATTCTCCTTGGGGAAGAATGATGAGAGCAATTAGAGATAATGAGGAAGCTGCAAATGCAATGGGTAAAAATGTTGTTAAGCAACATTTACTAATTTTTATTTTAGGCTCTGCAATTGTTGGAATTGCGGGCGCAATGCTTGTTACACAAGATGGTTTATTTACTCCAGGAAGTTATAGACCTATGAGATATACTTTTTTGATTTGGGTGATGGTAATTGTTGGAGGAAGTGGAAATAATTTTGGGGCAATTTTAGGAGGATTTGTTGTTTGGTTCTTATGGATTGAGGCTGCACCAATATCATTATTTTTAATAAACTTTTTCACTGCGGGAATTCCTGAAACAAATGCGCTTAAAGCTCATTTAATTGAAAGTGTTCCTTATTTCAGATTTTTACTGATGGGATTAGGATTGTTGTTTATCATGAGGTATCGACCTAAAGGTATACTTCCTGAAAAAATAGAAATAAAGTAAACATAATGAAATATATTATATTAGGTGCTGCTGCTGCTTGGGCTTTGTATATGGCTGATAAGTATTTATTCTTTTAATGAATAAAAATCTTTCGTTACTTATATTAAGCCAGATTTTCGCTTTTACAGCTGCACCGGTCACCGTTTTTTTAAGCGGCATAATCGGTTCAAAATTTAGTCCAATAAAATCTTTAGCTACTCTTCCAATGGCTTTGTCAGTTGTTGGAATTGCGTTATTTGCTTTTTTTGCTGCAAAGCTAATGAGTATAATTGGAAGAAAACTAGGTTTTATTTTTGCATCAATAGGTACATGTTTTGCATCTCTTTTAACTGCATACTCTATAATTATAGAAAGTTTTGTCTTATATAATTTAGGATGCTTTTTAATTGGTGGAGGAATAGCTTTTAGCCATCAATATCGTTTTGCAGCAGTGGAGGTTGTGGATAAGGATTATGCGCCAAAAGCAATTTCTATCATTTTGTTAGCAGGAATAGGTTCGGCGTTTATTGGTCCAAACATTGCAAACATTTCTAAAGGACTTATCTCAAATCATATGTATGCAGGTTCCTATATTGCACTCGCCATTTTATCTATCACATCAACAATATTTTTAATTTTTTATCAGGATCCAAAAACGATATCTAGTAATCAATATAAAACTGGAAGAAGTTTTTTTGAGCTTATCTCTCAACCTAGATTTCTACAGGCGCTCGTAGCTTCAGCTTTTGCCTATGCTGTAATGACTTTTTTAATGACAGCAACTCCTATAAGTATGCATCTGATGGAGAAAATAAGTTTAAGCAAGACTGGATTTGTTATTCAGCTTCATATAGCAGCCATGTTTTTACCTTCACTGGTTACAGGAAATTTAATTAAAAGATTTGGTCATAGTAAAATAATGTATTTGGGAGTTTTATTGTTTTTAGTCACAATTATTACCAGTTTATTTGAACAGAATTATATTAACTATATGGTTGCACTTATTTTTCTGGGGCTAGGGTGGAATTTTTTATTTATATCAGGAACGAGCTTACTTGTTTTGTGTTACAGAGAAGAGGAAAAATTTAGAGCTCAAGGATATAATGATTTAATTGTTTATTCTATACAAGCATTAGCCAGTTTGTCTGCTGGAGTATTTCTTAGCTTAACTAGCTGGAAAACTATGAATTTAATATGTTTGATTTTTCTAATTATCATAGCTCTATCTACCATAAGAGCTGATTTAAAAAAAAACCCCAGTAATTAAATTACTGGGGTTTTTTGAATTAAGATAAAAAATTATCTTTGTTTTTTAGTTTTGAATTTTCCACCTTTAACTTCTTGTTCTAAGAAAGAACCTTCAGCTTCACCAACACTAGTAAAAGTTACTCCAGTAGCACCTTCGTAATTAATCTTTTTACCTTTCGCTAGTAAGTCTAAACCTTTCTTAAGTTCACCTGGATAAATTTTAGTTCCAGGAGCATTAGCAACATCCATTACATTTTTTGCAATTGATGCTCTGTCAGCAGAGTTACCTGCTTGCATTGCAAGAACGATTAAAGCAGCTGCATCGTAAGATTCACCTGTGTAAGGACCAGAAGCTTCTACACCCCCAGCTTTTGCAACTTCAGCAAATATACCTGCACCTTTACCAGTAGAACCTGGTAATGATCCAAATGATTTACTTAAATCTTTTCCGAATGCATCAACTAAAGATTGACCAATCATACCATCTGATAAAATAAATCTATCAAACGCACCAGAGTCTAAAGAAGCTTGAATAATTCCTTTTCCTCCTTGGTCAAGATAACCAATAACTGCTACAGCATCACCACCAGCAGAAGCAAGAGTTGCTACTTCAGATGAGTAATCTGCTTTTCCATCTTCGTGAGCAGTTACAGTTGTAACTTTAATACCATGAGCTTCAACTGCTGCTTTGTAAACATCAGCTAAACCTTTACCATAGTCATTGTTAGTATAAGTGATTGCAACACTTTTTACTTTTCTGTCTTTAGTTATATCAGCTAAAATTTGACCACCTCTAGCATCTGATGGAGCAGTTCTAAAGAAATACCCTTTGTCATCTAGAGTTGTTAATCCTGGAGAAGTAGCTGAAGGTGAAATCATTACTACACCATTTGGTACAGCAACGTTAGTTGCAATAGCACCAGTTACACCTGAACAGTCTGCTCCCATAATTGCAGCTACACCACCTGAAATTAAACCTTCAGCTGCAGCTGTTGCCGCTGCTGAGTCAACACAAGTTGAGTCTGCTCTTACTGGCTCAATTTTTTTTCCACCTAATAGTGAACCTGAATCTGAGGCTTCTTTAAATGCAAGCTCTGCAGATGCAGCCATAGCTGGAGTTAGAGATTCAATAGGACCAGTGAATCCTAAGATGATCCCCATTTTAATCGAATGTCCGTCTGCCATTACATTTGAACCAAAACTTGATACAAACATAAATACAGCGATAAATAGTTTTCTCATTATCTTCCTCTTTATTGTTAACAATTTATAAAAGCTAATTTAAGTATGAATACAATCAATATTCAATGACAAAATTATCCTATTTTAGATGGGTTAATTGATACGGATTATCTTATTGAGAAAGGGTCTAGAGAAGGTTCGTCTGATGTGTAGAACCAAGTTGTTTTTACTCTTGTATAGTCTTTAATTGAGTCAATTCCTGCTTCTTTACCATATCCACTATCCTTGATACCCCCAAATGGAGCCGAGGGTGAAATTAATCTATAAGTATTTACAAATGTTATTCCTGCTCGAATAGCATTAGATACCCTCATGCCTCTTGCAAGATCACTAGTATAAACACCCGAAGAAAGACCATATTGATTGTCGTTCATTAATTCTATTACTTCTTTTTCAGTATCAAATTTCATCACCGATAAAACAGGTCCAAACAATTCATTTTCAGCAGCTGGTAAATTATGATTTTCACACTCAATAATTGTTGGTGGGAAATAATAACCTTCATTTGAAAAAGGATGTCTTTTACCACCACATTTAATTTTTCCACCTTGTTCAACAGTTAATTTAATATTTTTTTCTATTACTTCTAATTGTTTAAAGTTACTCAAGGGACCCATTTCAGTATCAGAATCCATTGGAGCACCTATTTTAATTTTTTCCGCTCTTGATGCTAACTTATCCAAAAATTCGTTATAAATTCCTTTTTGTAAGTACAACCTTGAACCTGCTATACAGCTTTGACCACTTGCTCCAAATATTCCAGCAGTTATTCCATTAATTGCATTTTCTTGTTTGGCATCATCAAAAACAGCTACAGGACTTTTTCCACCTAATTCTAAACTTACTTCAGATAAATTTTCTGCAGAGTTTCTAATAATATGCCTTGCAGTTTCAGGACCTCCTGTAAAAGCTACTTTCTCAACTAAGTTGTGAGTAGTTAGAGCTTTACCACATGGATCTCCAAAACCAGAAACTACATTTACAACACCTTTTGGTATTCCAGTTTCTTCAACTAACTTTGCAAATTCAAACATAGTTGCTGGTGCTAGTTCAGAACATTTAATTACTACTGTATTACCCATAGCTAAAGCAGGAGCAACTTTTGTTGCAGTTAAAAACATTTGAGAATTCCAAGGAATGATAGCTGCAATAACACCTATTGGAATTCTTGTTGTGATCGCTTGAATATTTGGTTTATCTATTGGAAGAACTGTTCCTTCAACTTTGTCAGCTAAACCTGCATAGTAATCATAATATTCTGCAATGTATTTTGCTTGTTGATAAGTTTCTCTGTACAGTTTTCCTGTATCAATTGTTTCAATCTTTCCTAATAATTCAGAATTTTCTCTAAGTTTATTTCCGATTGCTCTTAAATATTTTGCTCTATCTCTTGCAATCATCTTTGGCCATTCACCTTCAAAAGCTTTTTGTGCAGCTTTTACAGCTCTATCTACATCATTTGCGCTAGCTTCAGGAACTATAGCCCAAGGCTTATTATTTTCTGGATTTAAAGTTTCAAAAGTTTTTTTTGTATCAGAGTCTACCCACTGACCATCTATAAACATTTGATATTTTTTTAACTCAAGCATTATTTATATGTTTTATTATTGCATTATTTACTTCGTCTGCATATTCAATAGTGCATAAATGTTTTCCATTTTTAATTTCAACATATGTTGAATTTTGTATATCTTTATTTAAATTTTTTGACATATCAGGCGTAGATCCTGGATCATCTGATCCTGTTATAATTAAGGTATTTGTTTTAATATTTTTTATATTTTCAAGATTGTCTTGATAGTTTGCAAACACCTCATAAGATTTAATAAAATTTTCTTGATCAATTCCTTTCTTGTTAAGAATTTTCATAAACTCATCATATAACTCAGGATTTTGTTCAAGGTATTGATCTGAAAACCATCTCTTCATTGCCATTTGTGATATTGGCATATTTTTTTTTGCTAAATTAACTCTATCAATTACATTTTGTCTTTCTTCTGCTGTCCTTTTGTATGTAGTGGATATTAGAGTTAAAGAATTTAAATAATTTTCATATTTTGAAGCAAATTCAATTGCAATCAAAGATCCGATAGAAAAACCAATTAAATTAAATTTCTCTATCTTTAGGTTTTTTACTAAATTTGATAATTGATCAGTAAAATTTTCCATTGATAAATTTGGCTTTTTAAAAGGTGTTTTTCCATGTCCCAACAGATCGTAAGTTATAAACGAATTGTTCTTAAAAAATTCAATTTGTGGTTTCCACATTTGTTGATTTAAACCAACACCATGAATAAAGATTATTGGTAAAGAATTTTTGTTGTTAAAATAATAATGATTTTTATCGTTATCAAAATTGTAAGACATCAATTAGTTATCGATGCCCATCTCTTTCATATCTTGATATCTATCACCCGTTCTTGCATGAGCTCGTCCAGTTGGAGCGCCTCCAATTGCAACAACTATTTCATCTTCATTAGGTGCGTCATGAATTGTAAATTCATGCGTTAGATAAAAAGGTCTTAATCCAGCATCAGTTTTATGCATCATTGGAATTGAAATTTTTGCACCCGCAGGACCTCTGGTATTTGTAAAACTTAAGTAGGAAGTTCCACCAACGGCATCTCTAAATTTATTTCCAAATCTTAAAGTATGAATAAATGCAGATGCATGTTCTATCTCACCATTTAATCCAACCATAGCAGCTTTTCCATAAGCTAAAATTTTTTCACCTGATCCAATTTCTTTTGTTAACTCTGGCACTAAAAGATCTCCTAATTGAGGTGCAAGATCTAGTATTTCTGGTTTTAAATCTTCTACAAAACCTTTTCCAGCCCAAGGATTTTCTATAACAGCTGCAACTGAGACTAATAGAACAGGTTCTTTTGCTTTTTTTCCACCTTCAATAAAAGTTTTATCTACAAATTTTGCAAATTTTCTAAGCTTTAAATCCATCTACTAGCTAGCTCTTTGTATGTTTGTATCTATTGGTTTTATATTTGGAATAACTTCTTCTGTAAATAACTTGATACTTTTCATACAGTCTTCATGTTTGATACCTGGAAAGTTAGACCAGACTTGTAAATTTTGAAGATTTAATTCTTGTTGAAGTTCTTTTATTTTTTCTATTACAAACTCAGGTGTTCCAAATAAAAGATTTCTTTTATGAAGAAATTCATAATTTAATAAATCTAGCTTATTTTTTGTCTCTGGTAATTTCTCATCTGGATCCATATGATTTCCCAATCCTCTCCAATGGCAAACCCATCTCATATAATTAACTATATGTTCTCCAGCCATTTTTTCAGCCTCTTCCATAGTTTCTGCAACAAACATATCTCTAACTAAACTTATACCTTCACCTAGTGGTACATCTCTATTTTCAGATTTAGATTTTGAATCTTTATAAATTTCAAACCTTTTTTTCAAAGCTTTTACAGTTGGTATCCACATAATTGTATTAAGTCCATTTTCTGCCGCCCACTGAATTGATCTTTCTCCATCAACCACTTGAGAAATTGGTGGAAAGGGTTTTTGATAAGGTTTTGGTAAAACAGATATTTGTTTTAATTCATTTGTTTTTAAATCTACTATATTTTCTCTAGGAGGACTCATATCGTGCTGCCAAATAAAATTTGGTGAGGGATAAGTATAGAATTCACCTTGGTGAGAAAAGAAGTCCTCAGACCAAGCTTTTTTCATTATGTCCAATGTTTCAGAAAATAGTCTAAAATTTTTTGCTTGATCTTTTAAGTCAGCTTCTTTGTTCATGTTAATGGCTTCTCTTCCGTAAACTCCTCTTCCAATACCAACTTCCACTCTTCCTTTTGACATTTGGTCAAGGGTAGCAATATCTTCTGCAAGTCTTATAGGATTATGAAATGTTATTACGTTGCAAGCTTGTCCTAAACGAATTTTTTTAGTTCTTGCAGCAGCATCAGTACACATCATTAGTGGATTGGTGCAAGACTCCATTCCTTCATGATTAAAATGATGTTCGGTATACCAAATAGAATTCCAATTATTTTGATCACAATATTCAGTGATTTCTCTAGCTTCGTCTAGAAGTTGGGTATAAGGTTTTTTATCCCAATTAGTAGTATTACAAAAATATCCAAAGTTCATAAAGCCTCCTTTAAAAATTAATTTAAAGACGACCGATCCCACTTTCGTAAATTTTTGAATTTAACGACGAGTTATGTATCGCTTTATAGTTAAACTTTATTATTACTAGCGTTGATATTCAATAAATTTCTTTAAGGATTTGTTAAGAAATTTCTCATAAATTGGACCATTATTTTTGAATTTGCTTCCATTTAAAAATGATTGGTTCATTTTGAAATCATAGGAAGGTTCAAAGAAAAAAGGAACAGAGAGTCTCTTACTTTTATTCCACAAAACTCTGTGATTAGTTGCTTTAAATTTTCCTTTGCTTAGAAACTCCAAAGCTCTACCAGTGTTTACTACTAAAGCTTTTTTGTTAAATGGTACATCATACCATTTTTTATTTTTTCTATTTTGTACCTGCAATCCACCTTTTCTATCTTGATATAGAATTGTAAATATACCACTATCAACATGTGTTTCACATCCAAGAGCAGCCCCATCTTGTTTAGATATTTCTACCGGTTTTGCCTGATTAGGATAATAATTAAATCTTAATGTGCTTAATGTTTTTAATCTTGAAAAAGCTATACTAGAAATATCAGGATTTTTTTTATTAAGTTTTATTACACTTTTAAACAAAGTTTCACTTAATCTATAAATATCGTCAAAATATTTATTTAAAATATCAATTGAGTTTTTATTAAAACATAAACTCAGATTAAGATGCTCTATGTACTGATTGTTTATATTTGAAGAATATTTTTTAGTTACCTTTAAATCACCTATATCTAATCCTTCTTTTCCGTTCACGTCATTAGGAAAATATCCTCTGTATAAATTTTTATTTTTTTTATTCCATTTTTTAGGTGATAATTTTCTTTTATTACTGTCTGGTAAATTAAAAAATTTATTCCCAACTTCGCATGTTTTTTTAATTTCTTTTAGATTAATTCCATGACCAGTAATTTGAAAAAAACCTATATTGATACAAGCTTTTTCAATTTCTTTAATTGTTTTTAACGCATTTTGAGTTTCAAAATTATTTTTAATTAGTGAAGATATATTAATTGAAGGTATATAGCTTTTACTCATCTTCTTACTGGAGTTTCAGTTGCAATATATTGATCTCTAACTCGCTCTCTCATATAAATATAAATTCCAGCTGCTATTATGCAAGCAACTCCAATGAAGGTTCTAGCTGAAGGTACTTCGTTAAATAGAAAATAACCGGGAATCATAGACATTATAATTAAAGAATATTCGAACAATGAAACAACAGATGGTGAAGCAACTATATACGCTGAAAAAATACATACAAAAGCAATCGATGCAGCAAAACCAAAAAATAAAATAAACTTCCAAGTATAATCAAAGTTTGAAAACCATTCTCTAAATATAAATTGAGTAGTAGGGTCAAAATTAGGATCATTAAGTTGACCATTACCCATAAAAACAAAGATAATACCACAAAGTATCAGTGCTATTAGGTAGAAATAAAAAAGTTGTGTGTTTACGTCATCTTTGTCAGATGTATATTTAGTTATTGTCATTGAAGCTGCATAAAAAAATGCGCACAAAACTGGTAGAAGACTTTTATATTCAAAATCATCAAAGTTTGGATTTAAAACAATAAATACACCAATAAAACCAAACACAATTGCAGACCATCTTCTTATACCAATAAATTCTTTCAAAAAAAATTTTGCAAAAATTGAGACGAAAAATGGACATGAAAAAAATAAAGCATTTGCTGTAGCTAAAGGCATATAGGTTAAAGAAATAAAGAATGCAGAAAATGCTAAAAAATGAAGAATTACTCTAACAAACGTTAAAATAGGATAATAGGTTCTTAAAGAAACTTTTTGACCTCTAAATTTGATGTAACAAAACAGTAAAATTGCAGCAACAAAATACCTTCCAAAAAATATTTCATATAAAGCTGCTTTTTCAAAAATAAATTTAATTAAAGAATCCTGCATTGCAAACAAAGTCATTGCTGCAATTATTAAAAGAATTCCTTTTGAGTTATTATTAATGCTCATTATGCACCTATATCAAAAAAAAAATCTCTCGAATATTTAATTATTTCTTCAATTTAGAGGTAAATAGAAGGCCTTCAGTTGAAAATTTTGATTTGTTTTGTTCAATAAACTCTTTCATTAATTTTACTTTTTCTTCCTCAAATTCTGTGACTTTCCTTTTACTTAAATCTATATACAGCGATATCCATTCCATAGAGGCTGAGATTTTATTAGTTTTTTGAGAAATCATTTCCATTTTTAAATGAAGTCTTTTTTTGTCATGGTCAAAATAGGTTAGATTAACATTTACTTTTTCACCTTCTTTAACTTCATTTAAGTATTTAGTATTTGTTTCAACGACCATAGTACTTCTATCAAGATTTTTTGCTGCAGTTCCTCCCATTTTAAATTTTTCAAGTGCAACTTCCCATGCTTGATCAAAAACAAGAACATAATAAGCCATGTTCATATGATTGTTGTAATCAACCCATTCCTTTTTTACTTCGAAATTTTTTAATAACACTTTATGATCTTGTTAATGAGGACTGTAATTCTTGATTTGAAATGTATCCCTTTACATTACCACTTTTATCAACCACTTCACAATTTGAATCAGAGCATACGATTTTTGGTAAAAAATCTTCTATAAATTCATCTTCATTTACTTTTATTAAGTTTGATTTATCTATGTCATTAGCTTGATCAGCAGTTTTCATAATAATCTTTGCCTTGATAACTTTTGCTCTGTTCACATCTTTTACAAAAGCTTTTACATAATCATCAGCAGGGTTCATAATAATTTCCTCTGGGGTTCCTACTTGAACTAATTTTCCAGAGTTTAATATCCCGATATGATCACCCAATCTTAATGATTCATCCAAATCATGTGTGATAAATACAATTGTTTTTTTTAATTCTGCTTGAAGATCAATTAATTGTTTCTGCATATCACTTCTAATCAGAGGATCTAGAGCACTGAAAGCTTCATCCATTAACATAATATCTGTATCAGTAGCTAATGCTCTTGCTAAACCAACACGTTGCTGCATTCCTCCTGATAATTGGGCAGGGTATTGATTTTCAAAACCAGTTAGACCAACTGCATCAATTTTTTCCATTGAGATTTTATTTCTTTCATCTTCACCTTTCCCTTGCATCTCTAGTCCATAGCCAACATTTTGAATTACCGTTTTATGCGGGAATAACCCAAATCTTTGAAATACCATGCTCATTTTATGTCTTCTAAATTCAATAAGCTTATCTTTATCAAGTGACATTACATTCGTGCCCTCAACTAAAATTTCACCATCAGTTGGATCGATTAGTCTATTTAAATGTCTTATTAGTGTGGATTTTCCTGATCCTGATAAACCCATACAAACAAAGGTTTCTCCTTCTTCAATTTTAAGTGAAACATTATCTAATCCAACGGTATGACCAGTTTGCTCTAAAATTTCGTCTTTTGTTGCACCATCTTTTACCATTGGCAATACAGAAGAAGGGTTGTTTCCAAAAATTTTGTATACGTTATTGATCTCAATTTTTGACATGATGTAATGTTCTAACAGTTACAATCATCATATGTAAAACAAATATTATACAACTTATAATTGTTTTAAGAAATAACAGTTGTATTTATTTGCTTTTGCTTATTTTTTAAATAAGAATTTTATATATGGCGCAAACAGATAAAGATGTGCGATTAGAGTTGTCTGCTCTCTATAGGATTTTACATATGTACGGTATGACAGACCTTGCTAACCAATGTGCAGGAGCAAGATCTGCTGAAGATAAGAATTGTTCTTTCGTTCATCCATACGGAATGTTTTATGAAGAAATTACTGCTTCATCTTTAGTTAAAATTGATCAAGACGGAAAAAAATTAGACTCAGATGGACCCTGGTTAAATGATGGATGTATTAATCTTGCTCAATGGATTTTTAATAAAAGAGACGATGTAAATTTTTATGTTCATGGACATGCCAACGATGTGATGGCAGTTGGTGGTACTAAAGAGGGTTTAATGTATCTCTCACAAGCTGCAGTTTATTTAAATCATCTTGTTGGATATATTGATTATGAATTTGTTGAGGACAAAGAATTTGGAAGCAAATTTGAAAACCTAATTAGCAAACATGATATTTTGATTACTAGAAATCATGGATATTACACTGTAGGAAAAACTGCAGCAGAAGCATTTTTCAGAGCTTATTATCTAGAGCAAGCATGTTCAGTTCAGGTAAAAAACCTTGCCATGGGGTTAAACAAACATGAAATAGATAAACAGAAAGCTGCATATTTTTGGGAAAACATGAGTGACTCTGATGATTATAATTATGATGGAAAAACGGAGTGGGCTGCTTTATTAAGAAAACTAGAGAGAGAACATTCAAATTATAAAAATTAATGGAACAAAATTTTAAAATTAAGAATATAACTAAAAATTCTACAAATTTAGAAGTTGACTGGAGCGATGGAAAAAAAAGTAAATTTAATTATTTATGGCTAAGAGACAATTGTCCAACTGCACACGACAAAGACTCACGTCATAGAATGTTTAATATTTTAAAAGTATCAAACAATATTAACCCAAAAAAATTTGCAGTAAATAATGAAGGCAAGCTTGAAATTGAATGGAGTGAAGGAGACCACGTAAGTTATTATGATCAAAATTGGCTAAGAGAAAACTGCTATACAATAAAAAATAATTTAGAATATAAATCACCATATCAACTTTGGGACAATTCTTTACAAAATGACCTGAATTCAATTGAGATTGAACATGATGAAATTATGAGTTCAGATGAAGGGCTTGTCAGATGGTTAGAACTTTTACATCATACTGGAATTGCTATAGTAAAAAATGCTCCAACTGAAAATAATTCTGGCTTTAAAATTTTAAACAGAATTAGCCATACCAGAGAAACTTTTTTTAAAACACCATTTGAAGTAATTAATATTCCTAAACCAAATAATTCTGCATACACAGCGCATGCTTTAAGAAATCATATGGATTTACCATGGTTTGAAACACCACCTGGATATCAATTTCTTCATTGTTTAGTAAATTCTGCAACTGGAGGAGACTCATCCGCCGTAGATGGCTTTGCAGTAGCGGATTATTTGAGAAAAAATGAGAAAGAAATATTTGATACGCTAGTAAACGTTCATTTAAAATTTAGAGATATGGATTATACACAAGAGTCTGTAAGAAGTTATTATGCACCTGCAATATCTCTAACAAAAGATAACGATTACCATGATATTCGGTTCAGTGTAGCAACTATGGATGCTCTAGACTGTCATCCTGATTTAATGGATAAAGTTTATAAAGCTCATCACCGATTTGGAAATTTACTTCATGACGATCAATTCCAGATTAAATTTAGATTAGGACCAGGTGATATTTTTTCTTTTAACAATAGACGACTATTACACGGTAGAACTGAATATGATCCAAATTCAGGACATAGACATTTACAAGGTTATTACATGGATCGAGATGAAATTATTGGAAGACTAAGATATTTAAAAAATTCGGTTAATTCCAACCAGTAACATTCTTTACTTCAAGATATTCCTCAAGGCCCCAAACACCTCCTTCTCTCCCATTACCTGATTGTCTGTAACCACCAAATGGAGTTCCGGCATCTGCTCCATTTCCATTAATGTAAACACAGCCTGATCTTAATTTTTTAGCAACACGATGTGCTTTTTCTCTATCTTCAGTTTGCAAATAATTTCCAAGACCATAAGAAGTATCGTTTACAATATTGACTGCCTCATCTTCAGTTTCAAAGGGAATTATAGATAACACAGGTCCAAAAATTTCTTCTTTAGCAATTCTCATGTCATTAGTTACATCTGTAAATATAGTTGGTTTGATAAAGTATCCTTTGTTCAAACCGTTTGGTAACTCAGGTCCACCTGCTGCAAGAGTTGCGCCTTCCGAAATTCCACTTTCAATAAGATTTATAATTTTATCATATTGAATTTTAGAAATTACTGGTCCTATATGATCTCCTTTTTTTGAAGCTTGATCTACTTTAATTTTGTTTGCCTCATCTATTGCTTCTTTAACAGCTCTTTCATAAATTGATTTCTCAACCAGCATTCTTGTTGGTGCATCACAAGATTGACCAGAATTGCTCATTACATTTCGAATGCCATCTCTTACTGCATCTTTATAACTATCAGCAAAAACAATGTTTCCACCTTTACCACCTAATTCAAGACAAACTCTTTTGATTGTTTCTGAGGCGTTTTTTGAAATTAATCTTCCTGCTCTTGTTGAACCTGTGAAAGAAACCATATCAATATCAGGGTGGCTTGAAATGTGGGTTCCCACTCCTGCACCGTCTCCATTTATCAAATTAAATACACCTTTTGGAAAACCTACTTCATCAATCATTTCTGCAAATAGCATTCCAGAAATAGGAGCAATTTCTGATGGTTTTAAAATCATTGTACATCCAGTTGCGAATGCTGGAACAACCTTTAAAGCAATTTGATTAATTGGCCAATTCCAAGGTGTGATTAATCCACAAACTCCAATTGGCTCATAATAGATATGATTATTTGATTTATTATCAAAGTGTTCATCAAATTTAAAATTTTTTAATCTTAAAATAAAATCATCTAAATGATCTTTCCCTGAAGCTGTTTGAACATCTGTTGCCCAATCCATTGGTGCACCCATTTCAAGAGAAATAGCCTCAGCCATTTCATTAAATCTTTTTTTATAAACTGATGATAATTTTTCAAGTAAACTAAGCCTTTCTTCCTTTCTGGTTTCTTTCCAAGTATCAAAGGCATTTTTTGCTGATTTAACAGCTAAATCTGTATCCTCTTTTGAACCTAAAGAAATAACAGCAAACGGATCCTCATTGCACGGATTAATTACTTCAAAATCATTTTTTTTAATTGGATCAACCCACTGACCATTTATGTAAAATTTTCTTCTATCTAACATTTTTTATATTAACACATTAATTAAATTTCATATCCTTTTTCCTCAGGTTCATTATCAACCAACTCATCAGGAAAACCATTAGCCCTAAAATTAATATTATTTAAATCCTCCATCCTTTTCACAATCATTGATGACCAAGCTCTGGAACCATATTTTTTTTGACCATCTTTAAAAATTTCAACTATTTGTGGAGAAATTTCTAAAGGAGCATTCAGTTTTTTTGCAAGATTGTCAAATAGACTTGTGTCTTTTAAAACCAAATCCATTGTAAAATTTATATTATAAGATCCATTTAATATAACCTGACTTTCAGTTTCATGCACAAATGAATTACCAGAGGAAATAGCAATTCCTTTATAAGTTTTTGCTAAATCTAAATTAGATTTTTTTGCTACAGTCCAAGCCTCACCTAATGCAACTAAATGTGCAGATGCTAGATAATTTGTAATTACTTTTAATACACTTGCTGTACCAAGCTTACCAGTGTGCAATATTTTTCTCCCCATAACAGTTAATGCAGGTAAAATTTTTTCAAATGCTTTTCTTTTTCCACCCACGAATATAGCAATATTACCTGTTGCTGCTCTATGACATCCACCACTCACAGGTCCATCCAAAGGGATAGCTTTTTTTTCTATTACTTTTTTCCCAAGTCTTTTTACCTCATTTTCGTCTGTGGTACTCATTTCTAGCCAAATTTTCTTTTCTGATAAACCATTTAGAATTCCATCTTCACTTTCCATAACTTCTGCAGAAACCTCTGGAGAAGGAAGAGAGGTAATGATTAAATCAGATTGTTCAGCTAATTCTTTTGGAGACTTTGCAACTTTAGCACCTAAATCTTTCAAAGAATTTGTTAAAGTTTCATCTAAATCTCTTACTGTGAGATCAAAGTTATTTCTTAATAAACTTCCCGCAAGTTTTCCTCCAACATTACCTAAACCGATAAATCCAATTTTCATTTTATTTCCTCTTCTTTTTTGTTTTTTGTAAATACAATTAAAATCACACCAACTATGATTATTGCACCACCTATAAATAATTCTGGAGTTGGTTTTTCTCCTAAAAGAAAAATAGCAGCTAATAAACCTGTTGGCGGTATCCCCATAGTTACGATCGGTAGTACTTTATAAAGTGGATTGTTTTTCAAAACATAATAGAAACAACCATAAGTAATTGGTTGCATGATGAAACCTATATAAATTGCAATAATCCAATGATCAAATTTTGCATTTGATAAATAATTAATTGTGTTTCCATCAATTATTGCAGATAGCATCACCAATATTGGTCCAGAGAATAAGGCTAACCAAGCAACTAAGGCTAAAGGATTTATTTCTTTACTTAAAGGTTTAACCATAACTTGCCCAAGAGCCCATACAGCTGAACCTAAAATCGTAAGTCCAATTCCAATAAATTTTCCATCCAAGTTAGGAGATCCTGTTAAAATATAAACACCAACAAAAGCGATAGCTATACCTATCAAAGCTCTAATAGTTGGTTTTTCTTTAAGCATGAAGTAAGCAAAAATAACTCCAAATGGAACTTCTGTTTGAACTAAAAGAACTGCTGCAGATGCATCAATTAAATTTAAACCAGAATATGTAATGCTATATTGTAAAGTATTAGCCACTAATGATGCAGCAAAAATTCTTTTTAAATATCCTTTTGGTATTGGAAACCACCAAATTAATAATGATGCAGCAAACGTAAATCTGATACCCATCAAAAGAATAGGAGGAAAAGATTCAAATGCTGGTTTAGCTATTACAAAACCAAAGCCTAAAAAAATAGGCACCAAGGATGCTACGAAAGTATCTTTTATATTCATACTTATTTTTTAAATTAATGATTATTAAAGAACTTCTGATATATTCACCTTTTAAATTATGAATTCAACAAAAATAGATCCTAAATATATTACCAAATCAAATCCAAGAATTGGACTTATTGCGCTTGCAAGTGATTTTATGATTGAAAGAGATTTTATAAACGTAATTAAAGACAGAGAGGTTGATTTCTTTGTAAATCGTATTGAATGCTACAACCCGCTAACAAAAGAAAATTTGATCAAAATGTCAAACAAAGTAACTGAGGTAACAAAAGATATATTACCTGATCAGGATATCGATTGTGTTGTTTATGGCTGTACATCTGGAACAATAGCTGCAGGTTATGATTCTATAGAGAAAAAAGTAAAAGCTGCAAAACCTATGGCAGAAGTGACAACTCCAAGCACCGCTGCAATCAAAGCTTTAAAGAAGTTAAATATTAGTAAGATAAGTCTATTTACACCTTATAGCAAAAAACTTAACGATGAAGTTTTGGAATATTTTAAAAACGAAGGGTTTGAAGTTACTTCAAATTCTTACTTTGATATAGAAGCTGATTACGATATCGGAAAAGTTGATCAGAATTATTTATTTAAAGTTCTATCCGAAATAGATTTAAATGGAGCAGAGGCTCTCTTTGTTTCTTGTACTGCTTTACCAGTATTGCCAATTATTGATAAATTAGAGAAAAAATTAAATACTATCGTTTTATCTAGCAATCAGGCTTTAATTTGGGATACGCTTGTTAAAATAAACAAAAATAATTCTGTTGAAGGATTTGGTAAATTATTTAATGAAAATTAATGTTGTTCACAAGAGAAGAATATAAGCAAAGATTAACAAAAGTTAAAAAAATGATGCAAGAAAAAGGCATCGATCTTTTAATCTCACATGACACTAACAACATGAATTACCTAACAGGTTATGATGCTTGGTCTTTTTATTATGCTCAATGTGCAATTGTTCATATAGATGCAGACGAGCCTCTATGCTTTGTTAGGGCTCAAGATGCAGGTGGCGCATATATTAAAACTTATTTAAAGGATGAGAATATTTTAGTTTATGACGAAAATTATATCCATACTTGGCCAAAACATCCTTATGATAATTTGGTAGAGATTATAAAAGAAAGAAAATGGGATAAGTTATGCATTGGATTAGAAATGGATGCGCATTACTTCACTGCGTTTTGTTATGAAAAAATAAAGCAAGGATTACCTAATGCAAAAATCAAAGATAGCGATCGTTTAGTTAATTGGGCAAGGTTAGTAAAATCAAATGCTGAAATAGGTTTTATGAAATCAGCTGCAAAAATTTCTGAAAAAGGAATGAAAACTGCAATGGAGGTTATTAAACCAGGAGTAAGACAGTGCGATGCAGTAGGTGAAATTCAAAAAACTTTATTTTATGGAACAGAAGAATTTGGAGGAGAATATTCTAGTATTGCAACATTACTTCCAACAGGGAAAGGTACTTCAGCTTCGCATTTAACAGCAACACAAGATAAATTTGTGGAGGGTGAGGCTACCATTATTGAATTATCTGGGGTTTATAAGAGATATCATGCTCCAATGGCGAGAACAGTTCTGCTTGGAAAACCCAATCAATTAAAGATTGATACAATGAACAAAACAATTGAAGCTTTAAATGCTGGAATAAGTCAAATTAAACCTGGGAATACAGCAGATGATGTTGCGCAAGCCTTTTGGAAAATATTAGATAAATACGGAATAGAAAAAAAATCTAGAACGGGTTATTCGATTGGAATTGGTTATCCTCCTGATTGGGGTGAGCATACACTTAATATTTATAAAGGAGATATGACAGTTCTTGAACCCAATGTTTGTTTTCATATGATAGCAGTAATGCAGTTCGGTGATTGGGGTGTTGAAGCATCTGAGGCCATAAGAGTTACAGAGAATGGATCAGAATTGTTCTGTAATTTTCCAAAAGAGCTTCATATTAAGAGTTAATTAGCTATTGAAATCTATTTACACAAATGTTTTATATGCACCTTTATGTCTAAAAATCCAGAGTTTGTAAAATTTGATAAAGTTGATAAAAGTTACGACGGCAAAGTTCTTGTCGTTAAAGATCTTCAATTAGATATTGCAGAAGGCGAATTCATAACAATGCTTGGTCCGTCTGGTTCAGGCAAAACAACTTGTCTAATGATGTTGGCTGGTTTTGAAACACCAACTCATGGTGAAATATTATTAGATGGAAATATAATTTCTAACATTCCTCCTCATAAAAGAGGTATTGGTATGGTTTTCCAAAACTACGCATTGTTTCCACATATGACAGTTTATGAAAATTTAGCTTTCCCACTAAGAGTAAGAAAAGTTGAAAAAGATGAAATAGATAAAAAAGTTGATAAAGCATTATCGATGGTTTCATTAAGTGGTTTTGAAACTAGAATGCCTGCTCAACTTTCTGGTGGTCAGCAACAAAGGGTAGCAGTTGCAAGAGCTTTGGTATTTGATCCAGCAGTAGTATTAATGGATGAACCACTTGGAGCACTAGATAAAAATTTAAGAGAAAGCATGCAATATGAAATTAAACATATTCATGAAAGTATTGGAGTAACAGTTGTATATGTAACTCATGATCAAAGTGAGGCATTAACTATGTCAAACCGAATTGCAGTATTTAATGATGGGAAAGTTCAACAACTTTCAGATCCAGCTGAACTTTATGAGAAGCCAGTTAATTCTTTTGTTGCTGAGTTCATTGGTGAAAATAATACCTTCAATGGTGAAGTGATTGATATTGCAAAAGATAAATGTAAAGTGAAATTAGCAAACTCAGAAATTTTAGCTAATCCAATTTCAATTAAGTCTAAAGGTGAAAAAACTACAGTTTCCTTAAGACCTGAAAGAGCATTAATTAATCCTATTGATAAGATGGATAATATGTTTACTGGAAAGATAGAAGAAGTTATCTATCACGGTGATCATACAAGGGTTAGATTAAATCTTTTAGGAAGCTCGGAGTTTATTCTTAAAGTTCCTAACAGTACATCCAATTTAGAATTAAAGGTTAGTCAAGATATAAATATTGGATGGAATAGTGTTGATGCGAGAGCATTAGACCCAAAATAATCTTATTTAAAAATACATATATTTAGTACACATATCTAATGACAAAATCAGCTGTTGACTTAATCATCCCTATTTGTTGTACTTTTACTTATATAAATTAATTTATATCAACGTTTAAACGGAGGAATAATGAAAAAACTAAGTAAATTATTACTAGCTCTTTCTTTTGTTGTATCTCTAACTTCTTCAGCCTTTGCTGTTACAGTAGCATCATGGGGTGGAGCTTATACTGAGTCACAAAAGCTTGGGTATGGTGATCCTACTGCTAAAAAACTAGGAATAGAAATCAACTGGGTTGACTATTCTGGTGGTTTATCAGAAATCAAAGCACAAAAAGAAGCAGGTGCTATAACATGGGATATCATAGACTTATTTGCATTCGATACTATTAACGGATGTGATGAAGGTTTATTTGTTAAATTTGATTTTGACAAAGATTTCCCAGCTGCGCCAGACGGAACTCCTGCAAGTGAAGACTTTTTCACAGATATGCCGAGTGAATGTGCTGTAGGGAATATTTTATATTCTTGGAACTATGCTTATAACAGTAACAATGTTAAAGGCACACCAAAAAGTATTAAAGATTTCTTTAATACTAAAAAGTTCCCTGGAAAAAGAGCAATCTATAAAAGTGCTTTAACAAACTTAGAAATCGCTTTAGCAGCTGACGGTGTTAAGTTGGGTGATGGTGGAACTAGAGTTTACAGAAAACTTTTAGAAGACGGTGGAATCGACAGAGCTATGAATAAAATCAAAAAGCTTTGTACAGATCCTAAAGGTGGATGTGTTTTCTGGTCTGCAGGTGCTCAACCACCAGAACTTTTAATGAGTGGTGAAGTTGTAATGGCAACTGGATGGAATGGAAGATTCTTTAACGCAATAGTTGGTGAAGGTGCACCACTTGTACAGGTATGGGATGGTCAAGGTCTTGACTACGAATATTTTGCACTTGTTAAAGGTGGACCAGACGAAGCAAATGCTAAAAAAGCTTTAGCTATGATGACTAACACTGAAATGTTAGCTGGTAGTGCGAAGTACATTGCATATGCTCCATGGAGAAAATCATCTCTTGATGTAATTACTGCTGGTGAGCCTTGGTACAAAGATGGTAAAACTAACATGATGCCACAAATGCCAACTGCTCCTGCAAACACTAAGAACTATTTCTTAGTAGACCCTTTCTTTTGGGCTGATAACAATACTGAGATCAGTGAGAAGTGGGAAGCAATGAAAGCAGGACTATAATTTCAGTTTTAATCACTGAATTTATATAATATATTTAGGGCGGTTATTTTTAACCGCCCTATTTTTTTATGAGCTCTGAAACAAAACAAATTTTAACAACTGATGGTATTCCTCTAGAGGTCAGTTTAAAAAAAGCAGAAAAGAAGAATAAAATTAAAGCATTTCTTCTTGTGGCTCCATTACTACTATTTTTAGTTATCACTTATATTTTTCCAATAGGCGATATGTTTATGAGAAGCGTTGATGATAAAATGATTACTAACATGCTTCCTAAAACATTTAAAGCGATGGAGAAATGGGAAAATCTAGACGAATTACCTCCAGAGGAAGTATATCGTGGATTTTACGAAGATTATAAACTACTTGCTGAAAATCAACAGCATGGAAAACTAGGACAAAGATTAAATAAAGAAAAAAATGGTTTTAACACAATTACTAAAAAACTTTTTAGACAGATAAAAAGAAAAAAAATTGATGAAAGTGCTAGTATAAAAGAACAAATTAATAAACTTCATAAAAGATGGAGAAATGTTGAATACTGGTTAGCAATTAAAAGAACTGCTCCTCCCTATACTATGGCAAAGTATTTGAAGGGAATGGATATGTATTATGCTGCAGATGGAAGTATTACCCAGGTAGACGAGGATAGAAGAATTCATAGAATTTTATGGCTTAGAACTTTAGAAATAGCATTTTTTGTGACACTTTTTAGCTTTTTTATGGGTTATCCAATAGCCCATCTGCTCGCAACTCTTCCCATGAAGTATAGTAATTTATTAATGATATGTGTGTTACTACCTTTCTGGACATCCCTTCTTGTTAGGACTGCTAGTTGGATGATTTTATTGCAGCAGCAAGGACTGGTGAATGATTTTTTTGTAATGATTGGTTTAGTTGCAGACGATAACAGGCCAGAGATGATGTACAATAAGGTTGGGACATATGTTGCAATGACACAGATCTTATTGCCATTTATGGTTCTCCCACTTTATAGCGTTATGAAGACTATCTCGCCAAGCTTAATGAGAGCTGGAAAATCATTAGGTGGAACACCTTTTGTTGCGTTTTGGAAAGTTTACTTCCCTTTAACAATTCCAGGTATTGGCGCCGGATGTTTATTAGTTTTCATTTTAGCGATTGGATACTACATAACCCCAGCTTTAGTTGGAGGTGCCTCAGGAACATTAATAAGTAATCAGATTGCCTTTCATATGAAGACTACTCTTGATTGGAGTTTTGCATCAGCTATGGGATTAATGTTGTTGACTGGAGTTTTAGTTATTTATTGGATTTATAATAAATTAGTGGGAGTTGATAATATTAAATTAGGATAATATGGCATTACCAAGTTATACAGAAACAAGATACAGAATTTGGCACTATATTTATATTGCTATTTGTACTTTTGTATTTTTCTTTCTAATTGCACCTTTGTTTGTAATTTTTCCATTATCATTTAATGCGGAGGAATTTTTGGTTTTCTCTGAAGGGATGAAAAATCTTGATCCTGATGCATTCTCTTTAAGATGGTATAAAGACATGATTTATGGAACTAAAAATCCATGGGGACTAGCTGCAAAAAATAGCTTCATAATTGCAATCTTTGCAACAATTGGATCAATTATTTTAGGTACATTAGCTGCACTAGGACTCAGCAGTAGACATATGCCTTATAAAGGATTGATAATGGCGACCTTGATATCTCCAATGATTGTTCCATTAATTATATCGGGTGTTGCAATTTTCTTTTTCATGGCAAAAGCTGGTTTAGCAGCTACTCATACAGGAATAGTTTTGGCACATATTATACTAGGAACACCTTTTGTTGTCATTACTGTAACAGCTACACTTTCAGGTTTTGATCATAGCGTAACAAGAGCTGCCGCAAGTTTGGGCAGTAACCCAGTAAATACATTTATGAAAATAACGCTTCCTCTAATATTACCAGGAGTAATTTCTGGGGGACTATTTGCTTTTGTAACATCCTTTGATGAAGTTGTTGTGGTATTATTCCTAGCAGGTTTAGAAAATACAACTATTCCAATACAAATGTGGACAGGTTTAAGAGAACAATTGAGTCCTACAATTCTTGCAGTTGCAACCTGTTTAATTCTTTTATCAACTTTAATTCTTGTAACTGCTGAATTATTAAGAAGAAGATCTGAGAGATTAAGAGGAATAAATAGATAATTTACCCAAATAATTAATTCATATATAGAAGTTGCTATGGAAATTAAAAAAGTTGTAGTTATTGGTTCTGGTACAATGGGTAGCGGGATAGCTGCTCACTTATGTAATGC
The DNA here is from genome assembly GCA_902558545.1 of uncultured Pelagibacteraceae bacterium. GTDB lineage: Bacteria > Pseudomonadota > Alphaproteobacteria > Pelagibacterales > Pelagibacteraceae > Pelagibacter. Next base: position 27,420 of record CACEEJ010000007.1, read on the forward strand.
AGGTGTACCTGTTACTCTTTTAGATTTGACTACTGAAATTAGCGAAAAAGCTAGAGAAAGAATTCATAAATCTAGACCTCCTTTGCTTATAGATAAAAGCAAAATTAACAATATTAATGTTGGAAATATTGAGGAAAATTTTGATGTAGTAAAAGATGCAGATTGGGTGGTAGAGGCAGTAGTAGAAAGAATTGATATAAAACATAATATTTATGAGAAGATATTTAAGAACAGAAAAAAAGGTGCAATAGTCTCATCAAATACATCATCAATTCCAATTAAAGTTCTATCAGAAAAACTAAATGACGAAGAAAAAAAGGATTTTTGTATCACTCACTTTTTTAATCCTGTCAGATATATGGGATTGTTAGAAATTGTTAAAAACGAAAATAACGACTTAAATAAAATTAATTCTTTAAAGAAATTTTGTGAAGTTGAGCTTGGTAAAGGAGCTATAATCTGTAATGATACCCCAGGGTTTTTAGGTAATAGAATTGGTGTTTATGCTATGCAAGTTGCTATGACGGAAGCATTTAAAATGAAACTTTCAATAGAAGAAGCCGATGCAGTTTTTGGTAGACCGATGGGTATACCCAAAACAGGAGTATTTGGATTGTATGATCTAATTGGAATTGATTTGATGGCCGATGTATTAAAAAGTTTTATTAAGGAACTTTCAGATAAAGACGAATTTCAAATTGTTGCAAAAGAAATTCCATTAGTAAAAAAATTAATTGAGACTGGTTATACAGGTCGTAAAGGAAAAGGTGGCTTTTATAGAATGAATAAAAGTGGAGATCAAAAAATTTTAGAAGCAATTAATTTAGAAACTGGAGAGTATTCAGCAACAAATAAAATAGATTTAGGAATTGAGACTGTTGATATCAATAATTTAATAAATCGAAAAGATAAGTTTGGTGAGTATGCTTGGATTGTAATTTCAAAAATAATTAAATATGCATCTTCACTTGTTCCAGGAATTACTAATAAGTTCAATGATATTGATGAAGCTATGAGACTAGGTTTTAATTGGGCAATGGGTCCTTTTGAAATGTTGAAATCTATAGGGGTAAAGAATTTCTTTGAAAGAATTGATAACTTTGAAAATAATAAATTTTTAGAAAATTTATCAAAAACAAAAGATGAAAACTTTTATGGAGAAAGACAAATTTATACAGATATTCAAACTTTAGGAAAAATAAGGCCATCAGCAGTTAAAGTAGATAAAAATAATTCTGCTGATATTCACCGATTTAAAGATTTTAATATTGTTGAGTTTACTACAAAAGCCTGTGCATTAGATTATGACTCAATGGATGCATTGAAAAATGCAACTGACAAACCTTTAATAATAATTAATGAAAGCATGCAATTTTCAGCAGGTGTGAATTTAAGTTATACTATGAATTTTGCTGACAAAGGTGATTTTAAATCAATTGAAAAATTTATTAAATATTTTCAAGATACTTGCAAAACTTTAAAATACTCTAAGTACCCAGTTATATCAGCTCCCTCGGGACTTACACTTGGAGGAGGCTTTGAGGTTTTAGTTCAAAGCAATTTTGTTACCTCACATACAAATTTAGTTATTGGATTAGTTGAAACCATTGTTGGATTAGTTCCAGCAGGCGGGGGATGTAAAGAAATGTTGTGGAGATGGTCACAAACAGAGGAAGCAAAATCAGATCCAGATTATGCCCCACTAAAAGTTTTTGATATTATTGGTTATGCCAAAACAGCCACATCTCCAATCGAGGCTGAGCCATTAAAGTATTTAAGACCAGAAGATAAAAAAATAATGAACAGAAATAGCCTTTTTGAGGAAGCAAAAAATTTAATTGATCAAAATACTGATTTTGTTCCTCCAGAAGAATGTAAATTTAAGCTTTCTGGAAAGCCCTTGAAAGATAAAATGATTAAGGTTTTAGAGAAATTATACAACGAAAAAGTAATTTTAGATCATGGTATGCATGTTGGAACTGAGCTTGCAAACGTTTTAAGTGGTGGAGACACTACTATTGAAAAAGTATTGTCAGAGGATGATCTGTATAAACTAGAACTAGATTCTTTTATGAGATTGATAGAAACAAAACAAACTCAAGAAAGAATTAAACATACATTATCGACAGGTAAACCTTTAGTTAATTAGAATTAAACATTCTAAAGGTTTTAATATAATCAGGTCTTAAAACATAAATAGCCTTATTACCTGTTTTAATTTTAGTTAATATATCTAAACCATAAACTACTTTACCAAGTGGAGTATATTCACCTTGATAAATTGGAATTTCTTTTAATGTAATAAAGAATTCACTATCTTCTGTATCAAATTCTGTTGCTCTAGCAAAACCAACACTTCCCTCTGTAAATTTAAAATCTTTGCTTAGTTCTGATTTCAATAATCCTAGTCCAGACTTTCCGCTACCAATTTTGGAATAATTTAAATTATTTATATTTCCATACTCAATATCTCCAGCTTGTACAAAAGTATTTTCTGAAACTTTATAAAAAGCAGAACCATCATACATTTTTTGTTCAATTAAAATTTTAAATCTTTCCACCGCTTTAGGAGAAATATCTGGATAAAGTTCAATTATTACATTTCCACACTCAACATTCATTACCGCAATATTATCTGGATCATTAAAATTAAGTTTGCTTAAATTATTTTTTTCTACAAATAGACATTTATTTTTTAATAAAAAAAAAGATGTAAAAGCAAAAAATGAAAGACAAATTAAAAATATAAATAAAATTTTTTCTGATTTTGAGGCTTTAATAGTTTTAATCATAAAATATTTTTATCTATTTTAGCTAGGTTTAATTTTATAAAATTCACTTTTTTATTCAGGATTTTGTCACTATTAATTTTATCTTCAATTGTTTCCTTATCAGTCATTAAAAATGAAAAAATTTCTGCCATATCTTCAGATGGGACAGATTTAGAATATTCTGTTAAAAAACCATCAGTTTTTTCATATAGATCTAAATTTAATCTATCAGAACAAGTTGAACATTCAGCGTAATTAAATGATTTTAGATTAAAAGAAGAAAATTTATCCTCATCGAAATATTCAATGTGAGTATTTTGTATCATATGAAAAATTTCATGGTGCATCATTCTTTCAAAATATTTTTTATTAAAATTAATATCTAAAATTAATGTCCTGTTTTTATTATCAGGTATTCCCCCAGTATTAATTTCAGAGACGAATAAATTTTCACAAAATACAATATATTTTAATTTTATCTTATTAAGAAAATTAGAATTATATCGATTAAGATTTTTTTCAATTAAAGGAAATTTTGAATTTAAATTACTTATATTAACTTTATCGCAAGAAATATTCTTATTTATACCAATTTTAAAATTACCTTTAGCGCTCAAATAACGAATATTATTATCGTTTTTTAATTTATAAATTTCTAAATTTGGAATTTTTATCAGATTATAAATTTCATCAGCATTTACATGTAAAATATGAAAAATAAGAATAAATAAAAATAAAATTTTCATTAAATTATTATAGACGAATTAGATGAGATAATATTATCTTAGATTATTAAAAAATGAAAAAAGAAAGAAACAAAAATCCAATTCAACCAGTTAGCGGAACTAAAGTTCCAAGATTTGCTGGCCCAAACACATTTGCAAGATTACCTGAACTAAGAGATGTGGAAAGTTGTGACGTTGCAATTGTTGGAATTCCATTTGATGCTGGCACAAGTTATCGACCCGGAGCAAGATTTGGTCCACAAAGCATAAGGCAAGCTTCTAGACATTTAAGAACTAATTATCATCCTAATTATGATGTTGAGCCTTTTAAAATCCAACAAGTAGCTGATGCTGGTGATATCGCTTGCAACCCATTTAGTATTGATGAAGCAATTAAACAAATAGAAGTAGGTGCAACAGATTTATTAAATAAGGTTGGAGGAATTATAAGTTTAGGTGGAGACCATACTATTGCGGTACCGTTGTTAAGAGCAATCAATAAAAAAAATAAGGGCCCTGTATCCTTAGTTCATTTTGATGCCCACTTAGATACTTGGGACACATATTTTGGTGCACCTTATACTCACGGAACTCCATTCAGAAGAGCTAGAGAAGAAGGATTATTTTTAGATGATGCTTCTATGCATGTTGGAATTCGTGGACCACTTTATAGTAGAGATGATATTAAAAATGATGAAAGTTTTGGATTTAAAATAATTCATTGTGATGAGTTTCAAACAGAAGGAACCGATAAAATAGCAGAAAGAATTAGAAAAAGAGTGGGAGACAATCCTTTATACTTATCAATTGATATTGATGTTTTAGACCCTGCATTTGCTCCAGGTACTGGTACACCAGAAATTGCAGGGATGACTACAAGAGAAATGGTAAATGTTTTAAGAGGTTTGTCTGGATTAAATTTAGTTTCAGCAGATGTCGTTGAGGTTTCTCCAGCATATGATCATGCAGAAGTAACTTCTTTAGCAGCAGCAACTATTGTTTATGAATTAACTAATTTATTTGCAAAAACATAAAGAAAGGATAACGTCAAAACATGTTAGATAAAAAAAATTTTTACATTAATGGAGCCTGGGTTAAGCCAAATAGTTCTGAGGAAATTAAAGTAATTGATCCTGCTACAGAAGAAAATTGTGCAGTAATTACTTTAGGGAACAAAGCTGATGTTGATAGTGCTGTTAATGCAGCTAAAGATGCCTATGAATCTTGGGCCTTTTCTTCCAAAGAAGAAAGAATTGGATTATTAGAAAAACTTTATGAAAATTATAAGAAAAGATGGGTAGATATTGCAGAAGCTATAACTCTTGAGATGGGTGCTCCAAAAGATTTTGCAACAAAATTACAAGCAGGTACAGGAGCAAGTCATATCAAATCATTTATTAGATATTTAAAAAATTTTGAATTTGAAAAACCTTTAGGAGATCATGCTCCTAACCAAAGATTAATTTATGAACCAAAAGGTGTTTGTGCATTAATAACACCATGGAATTGGCCGATGAACCAAGTTTGTTTAAAAGTAATGCCAGCAATAGCCGCAGGTTGCACAATGGTTTTAAAGCCATCAGAATTAGCACCACTCTCATCAATGATACTTGCTGAAATTATTGATGAAGTAAAATTTCCAAAAGGTGTGTTCAATTTAGTTAATGGTGATGGAGCAACAACAGGCGATGCTCTCACAAGTCATCCAGATATTAATATGATATCTTTTACTGGATCAACAAGAGCAGGAGCTTTGATTTCACAAAATGCTGCTAAAGATTTTAAAAGAGTAAGCTTAGAATTAGGAGGTAAGGGTGCAAATATAATTTTTAAAGATGCTGATCCAGAAGCTATTGAAAGAGGTGCTTTAAGATGTTTTAGAAATTCTGGACAATCTTGTAATGCACCGACAAGAATGTTAGTTGAAAAATCAATGTATGAAGAAGCTATTGAGAGATTAAAAAAATATACCGAAAGTTTTGAGGTGGGTGATCCCAAAAAAGAAGGAGAACATATAGGTCCAGTTATTTCAGAAACTCAATTCAATAAAATACAAACTTTAATCCAAAAAGGAATAGATGAAGGTGCTAAATTAGTTGCTGGAGGAACAGGTAAACCTGATGGATTAGACAAAGGATACTTTGTTAAACCAACTGTTTTTGCAGATGTAAATAATGATATGGAAGTTGCAAGAACAGAAATTTTTGGACCTGTTTTATCTGTTATTCCTTTTGAAACAGAAGAAGATGCAATTAAAATTGCAAATGATACTACTTATGGACTAACAAACTATATTCAAACCCAAGACTCTCAAAAAGTACAAAGAGTTGCAAGAAAATTAAGATCTGGAATGGTTGATGTTAATGGAGCTGGTATTGCAGTAGATGCACCTTTCGGTGGTTTTAAACATTCTGGAATAGGTCGAGAAGCAGGTGAACACGGTTTAGAAGAGTTTTTAGAAGTAAAAGCCGTGGGTGGTTGGAATTAATTTACTGATTTTTCTTTCACACCTTCTAAAAACTTAAGGCACTTTTTCATTTCATTTAATTCTATGAACTCGTCAATTTTGTGAGCCTGTTCTATTGATCCAGGTCCACATACAACAGTACTGATTCCTAGTTCTTGAAATAAACCAGCTTCTGTTCCAAAAGAAACTACTTCTCTAGAATTATCTCCAGTTATATTTGATACAAATTCACATGCTTCAGACTCATCTAATCTGTTAAAACCAACAACTTCACCTATCACTTCTTTTTTAATATAAGAATCTGGAAATACTTTTTTCATTTCTGGTAGAAGTACTTCATTTGCATATTTATCAATTTCTTTCGTAACAAATTCTCCATCTTCTTTAACAACTGGTCTTGTTTCCCATTCAACACTACATTTATCTGCAATGACATTATGAGCAATACCACCTTTAATTCCACCAATTGATAAAGTTGAATGTGGAGGATCAAAAATACTATCTTTTTGAATTCTTTTTTTTAATTCTTCTCTAATTTCTAAAAGTTTTCCAACATATCGAGTAGCATATTCAGCTGCATTTACACCTAAATGTGGTTTAGAACTATGTCCCGCAAGTCCTCCAAAGTGAACTGTGTATTCATTCATACCTTTGTGGGCATCAATGATTTTCATTTTAGTTGGTTCACCAATAATACAAATTCCATTTTTGATTTGTCTTTTTTTCAATTCCTCTATTAATAAAGGGGCTCCAATACATGCAGTCTCTTCGTCAAATGTGTAACAGAAATGTAAGTCTCTATCTAAATTACTTTCTTTGAAGATAGGTGCATAAGCAAGTGTACATGCAATAAAACCTTTCATATCACATGAGCCTCTTCCATATAATTTATCATTTTTAATAGTTGCAACGAATGGATCATTACTCCAACCTTTAGATACCGGAACCACATCAGTGTGACCAGATAATATAATTGGTTTTTTTGTGCTTTTAATTTTTGCTTTTAGAGTTCCAAAAAGATTTACTCTTTTTTTATCATCATCATAAACTTTGAAAGTATCTATTCCGATACTATTTAAAATTTTTTCACAATAATCAATTAAATTACTGTTATCTTGACCTGAGATAGTTTTAAATGCGATTAAGTCAGTTAAAATCTTGATTGATTTTTCATATAAATTGTTATCTATACTCATAAACTTAAAACACTATATTATATTATGATTAAAGAGCAAATTACCTATAATGATTTTGATAAAGTAGATATTAGAATTGGAACTGTAATTTCTGTAAAAAAAAATGAAAAGGCGAGAAAGCCATCTTTAGTGGTCGAAGTTGATTTTGGAAGCGAAATTGGCATTAAACAATCTTCGGCTCAAATTACTCATTATTATAATGAGGAGAATTTAAGAGGAAAACAAGTTATTGCTGTTTGTAATTTTCCTGAAAAAAATATTGCTGGAATAGTTTCTCAAGTATTGGTTTTGGGAGCAATTGATGCCGATGGCAAAGTTACACTTGTTCATCCTTCTCAAAAAGCAGAAAACGGATTACCGATTGCTTAGTAATGCATCCTGAAATTCTCTCTATAACTTTATTTGGAATTGTTGCAGCATTTACTCCTGGACCAAATAATTTCGTTGCTTTCTATTCTGGTTTCAATTTTGGTATTCTTAGAACACTACCACATATAATTGGTGTAACTTTAGGATTTCCATTTTTGTTATTATGTTTAGCTCTAGGGCTGATAAATATTTTTAAGCTTTATCCTTTAATTCAAGAGGTATTAAAATATTTAGGAACTCTATTTTTAATTTATTTAGCATACAAAATTTCTTTTTCAGGACCTTCAGATCAGGAAAATAAAAATAAAAATCCAATTAAGTTTCATGAAACTTTTATTTTTCAATTTTTAAATCCTAAAGGAGTTATTGCATCAATTATTCTTGTTTCAACTTATATTAATCCGGGCGAAACCTTTGTAAGTTATACGACTCAAATTATAATTATGGCCTTAATTGTTTCAGTGACCAGTATTACTCTGTGGACTTTTTTAGGTAAATTTTTCAGGAAATTTGCGACAAATCAGAAATTTATTAATTACTTTAATTATGCTATGTCACTGCTTCTTTTAACAAGCATAATAACTTTTTATTTATAATATGACCCCAGGAAACAAAAATTCTTATAATTCACTTAAAAAAATCACAGTTAATGACAAGGAGTATAATTATTACTCATTAAATGAAGCAGAAAAAAATGGACTTGAAGGAATAAATAAACTTCCAAAATCTCTTAAAGTTTTACTAGAAAATTTATTAAGATACGAAGACGATTTAAGTGTAACGAAATCTCAAATAGAAGCGATTAAAAACTGGCTAAAGACAAAAAAATCTAAAACTGAAATTGCATATAGACCAGCAAGAGTTTTGCTTCAAGATTATACAGGAATACCTGCAGTTGCAGATTTAGCTGCAATGAGAGAAGCAGTCAAAGAAAAAAATAAAGATCCAAATACAATCAATCCATTATCTGCAGTTGATCTTGTAATTGATCATTCTGTACAAGTTGACCAATCTGCAAAAGCAGATTCTTTTGAAAAAAATGTCGATATAGAATTTGAAAGAAATGGTGAGAGATATTCTTTTTTAAAATGGGGACAACAGGCATTTGATAATTTTAGAATAGTTCCACCAGGAACAGGAATTTGTCACCAAGTAAATCTAGAGTATTTATCAAAAGTTGTTTGGTCAGAAGAATTTAAAGGGGAAAAATATCTTTTTCCAGATACTTTAGTTGGAACAGATAGTCATACAACAATGGTAAATGGCTTATCTGTTTTAGGATGGGGTGTTGGAGGGATTGAAGCTGAAGCAGCAATGTTAGGTCAACCAATTTCTATGTTAATACCAGAAGTAATTGGTTTTGAAATGAAAAACAAATTGCCAGAGGGAACCACTGCAACAGATTTAGTTTTAACTGTTGTTAAAATGTTAAGAGATAAAGGTGTGGTTAGTAAGTTTGTTGAGTTTTATGGAGAGGGTTTAAAAAATTTAACTCTTGCAGATAGAGCTACAATTGCAAACATGGCACCAGAATATGGTGCTACTTGTGGCTTTTTTCCTATTGATGAAGAAACATTAAAGTATTTAAAATTTTCTGGAAGAGATCAACAAACTGTTGATGTCGTAGAAAATTATGCCAAAGAACAAGGTTTATGGGGGAGTAACGAGATAGAATTTACTGACATTATATCTTTAGATATGTCCACAGTTGTACCAACTATTTCAGGACCAAAAAGACCTCAAGACAAAGTTCTTTTAACAGATGCACCTAGTTCGTTTCAAAAAGTATTGCAGGAAGCTACAAATAAAAATGAAAAATCAATTTCAAAAGTAATAAATACAGATTATGAAATTAAAGATGGTTCAATATTAATTGCAGCAATAACATCTTGTACGAACACTTCTAATCCCAATGTTTTAATTGGAGCTGGACTATTAGCAAAAAAAGCTATTGAAAAAGGTTTACAGGTTAAACCTTGGGTAAAAACTTCTTTAGCACCTGGATCTCAAGTAGTTACAGACTATTTGGCAAAAGCTGGATTAAACACTTATTTAGATCAGCTTGGCTTTAATTTAGTTGGGTATGGCTGTACAACTTGCATTGGAAATTCAGGACCACTTCCAGAAAATATTGTAGAAGCGATCCAAAAAGAAAATATTTATGCAGTTTCAGTTTTATCAGGAAATAGAAATTTCGAGGGAAGAATTTCTCCACATATAAAAGCTAACTATTTGGCTTCACCCCCGCTTGTTGTTGCATATGCAATAGCTGGGCATATGGAAGTTGATTTATACAAAGATCCATTGGGAAAAGATAAAGAAGGAAAGGATGTATTTTTAAAAGATATTTGGCCTTCAAATAAAGAGATAGAAGAAACTTTAAAAGATTCACTTAATGCCGAGATGTTTATACAAAGATACTCAAATGTTTCAGAGGGCCCAACTCAATGGCAAAAAATTAAAACTGATAAAAGCAGTATCTATAATTGGGATGAGGGATCAACATATGTAAAAAAACCTCCGTTTTTTGACTCGTTACCAGATAAACCAGAAGGATTTAAAGAAATTAAGGATGCAAGACCATTATTAATTTTAGGTGATATGGTTACCACTGATCATATATCGCCAGCTGGCAGTATTCAAAAAGATAGTCCGACTGGTGAATATTTTATGGAACACCAAATTTTACCTAAAGATTATAACTCATATGGTTCAAGAAGAGGTAACCATGAAGTTATGATGCGAGGAACTTTTGCAAATATAAGAATTAGAAATGAAATGGCTCCAGGTACAGAAGGTGGTTTTACAAAGTTATATCCAGAAGAAAAAGTTCTTCCTATCTATGATGCAGTTGTTGAATATAAAAAAAGGGGAACCGATTTAGTTGTAATTGGTGGAAAAGAGTATGGAACTGGATCGTCTAGAGATTGGGCAGCTAAAGGAACAAAATTACTTGGGATAAAAGCAGTAATCGCAGAGAGTTTTGAAAGAATTCATCGATCTAATTTGATTGGGATGGGAATATTACCGTTACAATTTATCAACGATGTAAATAGAAAAAATCTTAAATTAATTGGTTCTGAATTAATTAGTATTCTAAATATAGAAAAAGGCGTTAATCCCTCAGATGAAGTGACAGTCGAAATTAAATATGCTTCTGGCGAAATAAAGAAAATTAAAACTTTATGCAGAATTGATACAAAAAATGAATTAGAGTATTATAAAAATGGAGGTATTCTGCAGTACGTTTTAAGGAATATGATTTAGTTATGGACGAAGATTTATCAATTATAAATACCAATACTAGAAATGAAAAAATAAAGAATTTTTTTGTAAACAATAAAAATATAATCATTTCGGGTATAATTATTTTAATAATTATTATAGTGGGTGTTTTCAGTTACGATAAATATTTAATTAATAAAAAAAAAGATATCTCAGATAGTTATAATTCAATAATCATCGATTATTCAGAAAAAACAAAAGAAAAAACAGCTAGCAGTCTGATTGAAATAATAAACAAGAAAGATCCAACTTATTCAACTTTATCTCTTTATTTCATCATTGATAATAATCTTGTAAGTGATCAGTCCAAAATCAATTCATTATTTGATATATTGATAAACGATACTTCATTAGACAGTGAGATTAACAACTTAATTATATACAAGAAGGCACTCTATAATGCAGATAACGCTCAAGAGGGCGATCTTTTAAATATGTTAAATCCACTGATCAATTCAAAAAGTGTCTGGAAATCACATTCTTTATATTTAATGGCAGAATATTTTTACGCAAATAATCAAAAACAAAAAGCTAAAGAATTTTTCAATCAAATAATAGCTTTAGAAAATTCAAATCCAGATATAAGGCTTCAAGCAGAGAAAAGATTGAACAGAGACCTGAGTGAATAAATTAATTTTTACTTTCATTGTATTATTTTTTCTTAACAACTGTTCATTTAATGAAAACGCAAGAATTTGGAAAGACAAAGAAAATAAATTAGAAACTGATAAAAAAATAACCAAAGTTTTTGCTGAGGAAAATCTAAGTGTTTCAGAATTTAATAGTGATTTAAAATTAGATCTATCATCGATAAAAATAAATAATAAAAAAAATGAAAATCAAAATAATCTTGGTTTTCAAAATTACAAAGGTGAATTAACAAAGATTGGTAACTTTAAATTTTCGAAGTTAGAGGAATTAAATCAATTAGATTTCAAACCGATTTTTTTAAACAATGGAATAATATTTTTTGATAAAAAGGGTACAATTATAAGGTATGACAATAATCAGAAAATTATTTGGAAAAAAAACCATTATTCAAAAGCTGAAAAAAAATTAAAACCAAAACTTAATTTTTTATTAGATAGTCAAAATCTTTTAGTAACCGATAACATAGCAAAATATTATTCTATGAATATTAGTACTGGAGAATTAAATTGGTCAAGAAATAATGATTATCCGTTTAATTCAAATATTAAAAAGCATAAAGATAAAATATTTGTTATTGATTATAAAAATACATTGAGATGTTTTAAAATTAAAGATGGTTCTGAATGTTGGAATTTACAAACAGAGGACTCATTTACAATTTCAAATATTAAATATTCTTTAATTATTTCAAACGATAATGTTATTTTCAATAATTCTATAGGAGATATTACAGCTGTAGATATTGAAACAGGTTTAATTACATGGCAACTACCCACACAGAGTAGCTCGATAATAAATGAAACTTATAACTTTAAGACTTCTAAACTAGTATCAGATGGAAATTCTGTATTTTTTTCAAATAATAAAAATCAGTTTTATTCAATTGATTTAAAAACAGGAACAACAAACTGGATAAATGAAGTTAATTCTATTGTAAAACCTATTTTGGTTGGAAATCTAATTTTTACAATCTCTAATGAAGGTTATTTATATTTAATTGACAAAAATAAAGGCAATATAGTTCGAATTACAGATCTATTTCTGAATTACAAATATAAAAAAAGAAAAAATATTTATCCAATTGGTTTTGTAATGGGAGACAAAAACATATTTTTAACTAACTCAGATGGTAAGATGATCATAGCCGGAATTGAGGATGGAAAAATAATAAAAATTGAAAAAGTTTCTGGTGGATTAGTCTCTGAACCGTTTATATTTAATAACAATCTATATGTAGTAAGAAATGGTTCAATTGTACAATATAACTAAACATGTTCTTAAAATTTTTAGAAAAAATTGGCAGAAAAAAAGTTGTTTTAGATAGAGGACCTTCGCACCCTAATTTTAAAGAGGCAAAGCCTTGGATGAATCGTTACTATGTTTTGATGAGGTACCGACCTAAATGGTTTCCATTCAATATATTAATTCATGAGATGCTAGCAGATGACCATGGAGAAGGAGTTCATAATCACACATTTCCTTATATCACTATAATTTTAAGAGGCGGTTATTGGGAAACATTAAGCACTGGCAAGTTTTGGCGTCCACCAGGGTATATTGGCTTTAGATCAGCAAATAATTTGCATCGAGTAGATTTAGAACCAGGAACCAAACCATTAACTTTATTTATCTCAGGTCCATTTGGGCTAAGAAAAGGACCAAGATCAGAGTATGGTATTGACTTTAAAACTAAAAAAAATTAATGCCAAAAAAATTTGAAAATGAATTCATATCTTATTGTGAAAATCAAAATTTAGAAGTTAATCCTAATCAAATCAAAGTTATTAAAAAATTAGAAGATTACTATAATAGTAATTACAAATCATTTTTTTCAAAATTATTTTCCAAACAAAAAACTAAAAAAGGATTTTATTTATATGGAGGTGTAGGGGTTGGTAAATCAATGATTTTAAACTTCTTTTATAATCATCTTGAAGAAAAAAAATTAAAACAGCATTTTAATGAATTTATGTTAGGTTTTCATGATTTTGTCTATGAGCAAAAAGAAAAAAATGAAGAAAATGTAATCAATCAATTTGTTAAAAATTTAAAATCAAAAGCTTCACTAGTTTATTTCGATGAGTTCCAAGTAACAAACATTGTTGATGCAATGATTTTAGGAAAACTATTTGAACAAATATTTAAAGAAAATATTAAAATTATTCTTACTTCAAACACTAAAATTTCAGAACTTTACAAAGAAGGTCTTCAACGTGAACAATTTATACCTTTTATAAAAATAATGGAAGATCAATCAATCGAGTATGAATTAAAAATTGAGGATGATTATAGAAAATCTAATGATAATCAAAAACAAAGATATTTTTTTCCACTTAATCAAGAAACCAATTTCAAGATTAACAAATTTTTTAGGATCATAACAAAGGAAAAAAAACAATCTTCAATAAAAATTAATGTTAAGGGAAGAGAATTTAAAATAGAAAAATTTTATGAAGGAATTGTTAGGTGTGACTTTAATCAACTTTGTGATCAAAATTTAGGAGCGGAAGATTATTTAGAAATAGTTAAAAAGTGTAAATTCATGGTAATAGATCAAATACCTCAATTTAATGATGTAAATTCAAATCAACAACAACGTTTTATCACTTTGCTAGATGTAATTTATGATAAAAATATTTCATTAGCAGTTACAGCCGATCAAAATTTAGATCAATTTACTTCCTCAAGATTGTTAGAAAAACCATTTAAACGAACCATTAGTCGATTATATGAGCTTACATCGAAGGAGTATAATTGATGAAACAAGAATTTTATAATCTTCAAATTAAGACTAATGGTCAAAAGTTATATGAGTTTACTAATGATACAATTCATTGGATTGGTCAAAATAACTTTAAAAATGGTATTCTTAATTTAAGTATTCAGCACACAAGCGCTTCATTAATTGTTCAAGAAAATGCAGATCCAGATGTACAAATAGATTTAATAAATTATTTCGATAAATTAGCTCCTATGGACAACAAACTATATGTTCATACTACGGAGGGAAAAGATGATATGCCTGCACATATTAAATCCGCATTAACAAATAATCAAATTTCTCTAAGTGTGAAAGATAGTGAATTGTTGCTTGGAACTTGGCAGGGCATATATTTATTTGAACACAGATTAGAGGCTCAAAAAAGAACTATAATTCATCATTTTATTGGAGAATAAAATTAAATTTATTTTTTCTTTAAAGATTGAAACGCTTCAAGAGCTGCAGCTCTAGCTTTTTCATGAACAACAATAGGGCCTGGGTAATCTTTGCCAATAATTGTTTTTATAGCTTCTTGATACTTTAATTCCATTTCCCATGGCTTGTGAATAAATTTATTTGGAACATTTTTAAGTTCAGGAACCCATTTTTTTACATAATTGCCTTCTTTATCAAATTTTTCACCCTGAAGTATTGGATTGAATATTCTAAAATAAGGTGCTGCATCTGCACCACAGCCAGCAACCCATTGCCATTGAGCAACATTATTTGCTTTGTTAAAATCTAGAAGACAATTTCTAAAATGCTTCTCACCTTCAGTCCAATTAATTCTCAAATGTTTGACTAAAAATGAACCAACAACCATTCTAATTCTATTATGCATCCATCCAGTCTCATATAATTCTCTCATACCTGCATCGACAATAGGATAACCGGTCATTCCTTTTTTCCATGCTTTTAAGGATTTCTCATTTTTTGCCCAAGGGAATTTATTAAATTCTTTTCTAAAATTTCCTTTTAAGAATTCAGGGAAATAATTAATTAAACTATGTGAAAACTCTCTCCAACCAAGCTCATTAATATATTTTCTATAACCAATTCCTTTTGATTTAATTTCAGAACATTTTTTCCAAATACTACCTACATGAATTTGGCCATGTTTGATGTAAGGAGATAATTTAGAGGTTCCTTCGATAGATGGTATATCTCGAGAAGCTCCATAATCTTTAATTTTATTTTCAATTAAATCTTTAAGTATTTTTTTTGAGTCATTTTCTGAAACTTTCCAATATTTTTCAAATTTTTTATACCAATTTTTTTTTGGTAAAATATCCATTGGCTCAATACACTTTTTAAAATATGTAATCTTTTTTGTTTTCTTTTTAACAATATAATTTTTGCTTGGTGCTTGATTTAAATAAACTTGCTCCGCATTCCTCCAAAAAGGGGTAAACACTTTAAAGGGAGTTCCATCACTTTTTGTTATCTTCTGAAATTCATTTAAAATATTTCCTTTAAAATATTTGTAATAGATTTCGTTTTTAATAAATAAGTCACGTATTTTTTTTCCTTTAGCTATAACATCTGGCTCATATATTTTGTTCCAATAAACAGAAAGCTTATCCTTTTTATTAAATCTAGAAAAAATTTCTAATTCGTCACCTTTTACTATTTCAAGATTAATTTTATAATCTGATAATTCTTTTTTTAAAGTTTCTAGAGATTTAAAAACCCACCATTTTTGAGCTTCTCTTTTATTATCAAAATCATTGTTATTATAAATATATAATGCAATTACATTATCATGATTTTGTGTTGCAAAAGATAAAGCAGGATTATTTTCAATTCTAAAATCCTCTCTTATCCAAAAGATACCTGTGCTACTCATTGGTTTAATTTTGGTTAATTAACTTTTGATACATTTCCTGATCAGTATCTCCCTCACAACCAAAAACCAAAACATTAGATTTTTCATTAAGATCTAATTTTTCTTTAATTGCTTGATCTTCACAACTTGTAATCAAACTGATTACTCCAGGTGCTGAATTTTCTCCTGCAATTATTCTATCATCACTAAAGCTTGAATTTCCAAGTAGTTTCATAGTTTTTGCAATATCATCATCTGGTAAAGTAATACAATGTTTAACTGAATTTTTGAGTATTTCCCATGGGACCAATGATACTTCACCACAAGACATACCACCCATCAAGCTTTCTCTTTTAATATCTATTTTTTCTATTTTCCCAGTTTTAATGCTTTCCATTACACACGCGGCACTATCCGGTTCAACAACCATAATTGTTGGGACATAGCTCAAATATCTTGCAATACCTGCAACCATGGCAGCAGCCATGCCACCAACGCCAGCCTGTAAAATGATGTGAGTAATTTTCTCTTCCTGGATTTGATTAGTTATCTCCTTCATCATTACCGTATAACCTGCCATTGTATACTTGGGAATTACCATATAATCTTTCCAAGCAACATCCTGAACTATTTGCCAATTATTTTCAGTAGACTGTTTTATGCATTCCATTAATGATTTTTCATAATTACCTTTTACTTTAACCACATCTGCTCCAAGTGCAGACATAGCTTTGCCTCTTGCATCACTTACAAATTCACTAATAAATATTTTACATTTTAATCCCAATCTTCTTGCTCCCCAGGCAACAGATCTTCCATGATTACCGGCAGTAGCTGTTGCTACCACTATATCTTTATCTCCTTTGGTTACTTTTTCTACCGCATAAGCTCCACCTAAAGCTTTAAAAGATTTTAAATCAAATCTTTTATTTTCATCTTTATAAAAAATTTTGTTTAAATTTAATTCTTTTGAAAGTTTATTTAAAGAAAGTAAGGGAGTAGGAGAATAACCTTTCCACTCAGAAATACTCTTATAAGCATCATCAATTTCTTCTGAGGATAGAGAACTTAGAATTTCTTTTTTATTAAATGAGTAATTTTTATTGTCTGTAAATTCTGTGTATTTCCACTGATGACCGTTAGATAATATAGTCATACACTAACAATCTAAGGTATTATCTTTTTCCCACTTTGTAACATCTTTTGTTTTATCAAAATTATTTTTTGATTTGAATTCATTCATTTCTGAACTTCTTAACTTTATATAACTTTCAATAACATCTTTACCAAAAGCATCATTCATATCTTTATTATTTTTTAATAAATTTAATGATTGTGCAAGTTCATCAGGAAGTTTAGGTAAGTTGGGATATTTATGATGATCTTCATACATATTGCAATCCAAAGGTTTGCCTGGATCAACTTTATTTTTTAAACCATATAGACCAGATGCTAAAACACTTGCTTGCAATAAGTAAGGATTAGCAGAACCATCCATTAATCTTAATTCAAATCTTCCAGGATCAGGGATTCTTATCATATGTGTTCGATTATTACCTGTGTAGGAAATGCTACTTGGTGACCATGATGCTCCAGATTTTGTAGGTGGTGCATTTATTCTTCTGTAACTATTAATTGTTGGGTTAAAAAATGCAGATAAAGATGAAGCGTTTTTAATTACTCCACCTAAAAAATTATAAGCCATTTTACTTAAACCAAGCTTATCTTTATTGTCTAAGAATTTATTTTTACTACCTTGCCAAACAGATACATGTGCATGACAACCATTCCCGGTTAAATTTCCAAATGGTTTAGGCATAAATGTTGCTCTTAATCCGTGCTTTTCAGCAATTGTTTTTACCATAAACTTAAAAAAGGTATGTCTGTCTGCAGTTTTTAGGCAATCTGAATAATCCCAATTCATTTCAAACTGACCGTTAGCATCCTCGTGATCGTTTTGATAAGGGCCCCATCCCATTTCAATCATAAAGTCGCAAATTTCCTTAATTAAATCATACCTTCTCATTAATGCAGATTGGTCGTAACAAGGTTTGGATTGTTTATCTCTTGGATCTGCAATTGAGTTTCCATCAGATGAAATTAAAAAATATTCACACTCAACCCCCGATTTCATTGTTAAATTTTGTTTTTTTAGTTTTTTTATTTGATTTTTTAACATCACTCTGGGTGATGCATCTACAGGTTTGCCATTCATCCATAAATCAGAAGCTAACCATCCAACTTCTTTATTCCATGGAAGTTGAATTAAACTATCTGGATCAGGAATTCCAAACATGTCTGAGTCAGCAGGTGTCATATCTAACCATGCTGCAAATCCAGCAAAACCAGCTCCTGCATTTTGCATTTCTTTTATTGCATGAGCTGGTACTAATTTTGATCTTAATACACCAAATAAATCTACAAAACTGATTAAAAAATATTTAATTTTTTTTTGCTTAGCAATTTGAAATAAATTTTTAGACACAACTTAAGTTAACACAATTATTTAAAAAAAGATAAAATTGTTTCTTTATAATAAATTAAATTAACAAGAATAATTACAATTACAGCTAGTATCACTCCATACTTAGCTTTAGGAAATGCTACCCCTCTCATTTTAGAAGGTCTTAGTTCTTCGTTATCTTTATCATCCATATCTAAAAAAAAAAAGGGCGCCACAATTAAGTAGCGCCCAAATTTATTTTTTAATTACCAATCGGTAATATTGCTTTTATGGTCGTTAGCACCATGTCTTTTTCTAGCTAGTCTATCAAGTTCTTCACTTTCAGATTTAGCTGTTAAAACATGCCAACCAATCCACAAAATAATAGCAATGATTACCAGTATTCCTTCACTAGATCCAGCACCAGGATAAACAGCACCAGCAACCTCTTCAGCTGGTTTGTTAAGGTGATCTATCCAGTTTGTAACTGTAGCCATATATTACTCTCCTTTACCTGGTTGCGGACGCAACTGCTTTTTCGTCCTCTTTAGCAGTCTCCATTATTTCATAGTCTAGTCCAGCTATCTCAACTTCACGAGGGATTCTTAATTTACCCATACCATGAAGAACTCTAGCTATGACATAGCCCGGTATTAGTCCAAGAACAACGAACATTATTAATGCACCGATGAATTGACCTAATGGGTTAATTGTAGCATAAGTTGTTCCATCCCACATAGCGCCAACACTGTAACCAGATGATGGGTAACCATTTAAGACAAAACCGCAAATTACTAGACCAATAAATCCAGCATATCCATGTACCGCTACTGCACCAACTGCATCATCAATTTTGAACTTACGTTCAACCCAGTAATGTAGTTTGTATGAAATAACAACACCGATCATACCGATGATCATTGCTTGAATTGGATGATATAAATCATTTCCAGCTGAAGCACATATGATACCTGCTAGTCCACTAGAGTATGTCCAGAAAGGATCACCTTTAGCAATCCAATAACCGGCTAATAATCCTCCTGATAATGACATCAAGA
>CACEEJ010000008.1 GCA_902558545.1 uncultured Pelagibacteraceae bacterium
TTTTTTAATATTATCATTAAATATTTCAATCTTATTTATTTTCCAAAGAATTTTCTCAATGTTAACAATTTCTTTATTAAAAAACTCAACATTGCTTTTTGAAATTCCAAGTGTTCTAGTTTTGTCGTAAATTATACTTTTTTTTAATGTTACTAAATCAACATTAATATTTTGATTAACTAAGGCTTTAGCCAAAGTTAAAGCTGATAATCCAGATCCAATTATACAAAGTGTCATATTATTTTTAATTTTAACAATAAAAATTAGATGATACAAAGTGATATAATTGATTCATTAATATGAATATTAAAAAAACTGCCAATTTATTAATTAATTTTACTATAAAGAGAATTTCAGAAATTATTGGAATAATTATATTTGCTTCTGGAATTTTGCTGATAACAGCTTTATTAACATATTCTCCAGAGGATCCTAATTTCATATTCCCAGACAACACGGAAATTAAAAATATTTTAGGTTTTCAAGGTAGTTTTATTTCTGATCTATTTTTTCAATCAATAGGTTTGATTGCATATTTGTTTCCTTTTACTTTGTTATTTTCTGGAATAAATATTTTTTTAACAAAAGATATTTTTTTAATTATTGAAAATATATTTTTTTCAATATTGTATATTTTATTTGGATCGCTTTTTTTTACTTACTTTTATTCAAATGCATTTACCCTTTATATTAATGGCAATGGTGGTTTTATTGGTTCTTACTTAGATAAAAGCTTTTTCAATTTTTTAATACAATTAAATGAAACGGCTTCATACTATATTTTGATTTTCATAATAATATTTTTTTTCTTGGTTAGTATAAAGTTTAATTTAAAAAATTTTTATAATTTTTTAAAAAAAACAAGTAAATTTTTCATTAAAAATAAAGAGAGAAATTATACTGATAAGAGCGAAGTAATTAGTGAATATATTCCTCAAGATGAAATAAAAAAATCTTATTCAAGAGGATTTACCCTTTATAAAAACAGAAAATAAAAATATTGATAAAATAAAATTTAAATTACCAAGTTTAGACTTATTAAAATTACCGACTAAAAAAGAAAGAGAAAGTTCTGATAAAAATGAAACTCATGATCCTGAATTTTTAGAAAAAATTTTATTAGACTTTGGTGTTAATGGTAATATAAAAAAAGTTAGCCACGGTCCTGTAGTTACTTTAAATGAGTTTGAACCAGCTGCAGGTGTTAAAGTTTCTAAGATAATAAATTTAGCAGATGATATAGCAAGAAATACTAGTTCAGAATCTGCTCGAATAGCAACTATACCTGGCAGTAACACAGTAGGTATAGAACTCCCAAATAATAAAAGAGAGAACGTTTATTTAAGTGAAATTTTAAATGATTCTGACTTTAGGAAAAAAGAGATTAAATTACCAATAGCTTTAGGGAAAAGTATTTCAGGCATGCCAATTGTTGGGGATTTGTCTTCTATGCCTCACCTTTTAATTGCAGGGACTACAGGATCTGGAAAGTCTGTTTGTATTAATACTATTATTCTATCACTGCTATATAGACATACGCCTGATAAGTGTAAGTTTATTTTAATTGATCCAAAAATGCTTGAATTATCAACTTACGAAGGGATACCTCATTTAATATGCCCTGTAATAACAGAGGCTAAAAAAGCTGCATCAGTTCTTGGTTGGGTAGTTAAAGAAATGGAAAGTAGATACAGATTAATGACAAAAGAAGGTGTAAGAAATATTGACGGTTACAATGCAAAGCACAAACTACCAATGCCTTATATCGTTGTAGTAGTAGATGAAATGTCAGATTTAATGTTGGTGGCTGGTAAAGAAATCGAAAATTATATTCAAAAATTATCTCAGATGGCTAGGGCTGCAGGTATTCATATAATCATGGCAACTCAAAGACCTAGTGTAGACGTGATTACAGGTACGATTAAAGCAAATTTTCCAACTAGAATTTCGTTTCAAGTAACATCAAAAATAGATAGTAGGACAATTCTTGGGGAACAAGGTGCTGAACAATTACTTGGTAAAGGAGATATGTTATATATGTCCTCAGCTAATCGTATAATAAGAATTCATGCACCATTTGTATCTGACAATGAGATTGAAAAAATTAATAATTTTCTTAGATCACAAGCGGAGCCTGATTATGTTGATGAAATATTAAATTTTGCAGATGAAAAAGAGACAGGAAATATACAAAATCAAGGAGAAAAAGATGAATTATATCAACAAGCTCTTGAAATTATAAGATCAGAGGGAAAAGCATCAACCTCATTCTTACAAAGAAAACTTCAGATTGGTTACAACAGGGCAGCAAGAATTATCGACACTATGGAAGCAGATGGAATCGTTAGTAAAGCAAATCATGTTGGAAAAAGAGATGTGCTTTAATGTTACGTTATTTTTCAATTCTTTTTATTCTTTTTTTAACTTCTAATTCTAATGCAGAGATTAAAGATAAAATAATTCAAAATTTAAAAAATACTTATAATCTAGATTTCAAATTTGAACAAAATATAAATGGAAAAATAGAAAATGGTAATTGTACTATAGAATATCCTAAGAAAATTTTTTGTGAATATGCGAGAAGCAATAATAAAATTATTGTATCAAATGGAAAATCATTAGTTATCAAAACAAACACTAGTTATTATCGATACCCTTTAGTGGAAACAGCATTAAATTTAATTTTAGATAAAAATTATTTAATAAGTAAAATTTTTGAACTTGAGGAAAGAATTGTTGATAAAAGTCTTATTAACTTTACAATTCAAGAAAAAGATAACGAAATAAATTTATTTTTTGATAATCAATCTTATGATTTAATTGGTTGGCAAAACACAGATATTTATCAAAATTTTAATATAACTTTTCTATCATCAATAAGAAAAAATAGGGTTTTACCAAAAAACTTATTTGAAATTCCCTCTCAAAATTAAATATTTAAAATTTCAGTTTTAAATATTTTCATTCCTCTAGAAACATAATTACTTAATGCATTTTTATGGTCTAATGAGCATGTATGAACCCAGACGCGATTAACTTTATTTTCAAAAGATTTTTTAATAGCCTCGGATAATAAATAGGAACCTAATTTTTTATTTTGATATTCTTCTAGTATCCCAAAATAAGCAATTTCGGTTTCATTTTTTTCTGGATGAAAAATTAATTCAAAGAAACCAACTAAATCATCTTTAAATTTAAATACATATGTTTTAACCATTTCAGATGAAACATAATTGATCCATTTTTTCTCTGACCAAGATAATCTATCGATCCATTTGTGATTTTTTCCAATAGTTTTATAAAAAAATTTATTTAATTGAAAATTAATTGGATCAATTAAACTTAAAGAATAATCCTCTGAAGGTTTATTTCCTTCTTTAAGATCTTGAAGTGAGTTTATTTCTAAATAATTTCTTTTAACTTCCTCGGTCACTCAACCATTTTTCCTACTCGTTCACCTCCAAATAGATGAAAGTGTAAATGAGGCACCTCTTGTCCACCATGATCACTGATATTTGCTAAAGCTCTATAACCCTGTCCTACTTCTGTTGAAATACCAAGCTTTTTAGCAACTATATTAATACCTTTTAATAACCCAACCATTTCTTCTGAAGAGGCATTCAAACTAAAATCATCTAAATCAATATATTTCCCTTTAGGAATGACTAAAGCATGAATTTTTTTTTGTGGATTAATGTCATGAAATGACAAAACAAAATCATCCTCATAAATTTTATTACAAGGTATCTCACCACGTAGAATTTTTGCAAAGATGTTATTATCGTCGTAGGCCATTAACAATTTTAAATTAATTATATCTTATTTTTTATTTTTTATTGTAAACCCATGCGCCTCTAATTGTCTAATTAAATTTTTTTTCATCTCATCTCTTGATGTTTTTCGGTCACCTATTTTTTCAAAGAATATTGGCTCTAAGCCCCTATCCCTTTTTGATTTAAAATAATTTTTGATTGATTGTATTTTTAGTTTCATGTGCCTCCTTTAGCGTTGTGTTTAAAGTCCCAGCAAGTAAAGATATGTTTAAATCAGGACTAATTGACTTTACAATATATTAATTTTTACTATTTATCAATTTTTTTATTTTCTTCTACTTTTTAATTCTTCCATCACATCTTCAATTTGAATTTCACTTTTTTCAAGATACATAATTAAGTGATAGAGAACATCTGCTGCTTCATGGATTTTATTTGTATCTTGCTCTACGGCTTCAATTAACTCATTAATTTCTTCTAAAACCTTTTCTTTTGCTAAAGATTTATCTGTTAACAGTTTGTTTGTATATGAATCTTCTACAGGATTACTTTTTCGCTCTCTTGCAAGTGTTACCAAATCTTCTAAAATTTTTAACATATTAAATCCTAACAGGTATATCTTTTGAAGCCAAATATTGCTTAGCTTCATTAACTGAATAGGTTCCATAGTGAAATATAGATGCAGCTAAAACAGCACTAGCACCTGATTTTATTCCATCTACTAAGTGATCTAATGTCCCAACCCCACCAGATGCAATAACTGGAATATTTACACTGGATGATATTTTTTTCATCAGCTCAATATCATATCCTGACTGAGTTCCATCTTTATCCATAGACGTAACTAATAACTCTCCAGCTCCACACTTCTCCATTTTATAAGCAAATTCCAAAGCATTTATACCTGTAGGATTTCTTCCCCCATGAGTAAAAATTTCCCATCCACCTTCATTTCTCTTTGCATCAATTGCAACCACAATACATTGTGAACCAAACTTTCTAGAACTATCTTCAACAACTTTAGAATTTTGTACTGCAGCTGTATTTATAGATACTTTATCTGCACCACAATTGAGTAATTTGTTAATATCATCAATACTTCTAACACCTCCACCTACTGTTAATGGAACAAAACATTTCTTAGATGTTTTCTCTACCACTTCATAAATAGTATCTCTATTTTCATTTGATGCTGTAATATCTAAAAAACAAATTTCATCTGCTCCACCATCAGAATAAATTTTAGCTTGTTCGACAGGATCTCCTGCATCCTGCAAATCAACAAAGTTAATTCCTTTTACAACACGACCATTTTTAACATCCAAACAAGGTATTATTCTATTCTTAAGCATCTACTTCCTTAGCCAATTCATCTAATTTGATATCACCATCATAAATAGCTTTTCCAACTATTATACCCTCGATATTACTATTATTTAACTTCTTAGCTTTTTTAATATCATCAATTGATGAGACTCCACCCGATATAATTACTGGACAATTTGAAGTATTTGCAACTTTTGATGTCTCATCGAAATTAGGACTTTGTTTCATGCCATCTCTATTAATATCCGTATAAATCAATCTACTTGCACCATAATCATTAACTTCTTTCAAATAATCTAAAGTCAATTGATTAGAATTTTCCTTCCAACCTGAAACCGATAAATATCCATCTTTAGCATCTAACCCTAAGGCAATTTTATTTGGAAATTTTTGACAAGCATCTTTTAAAAAATTTTTGTCTTTTATTGCGGCACTTCCTAAAATAACTTTCTCAACACCAGCATCAGTATATTTCTGAATACTCTCAAAGTTTCTGATACCTCCACCAATTTCAATTTTAATATTAAATTTTGTCACTATTTCTTGAATAACATCTAAATTTACAGTTTCACCAGTTAAAGCCCCATCCAAATCAACTATATGAAGATTTTTAAACCCATGATCATGATATTTACCTGCTTGCTCAACAGGAGACATTTCATATTCAGTTTTGTTATCAAAGTCCCCTTTAACTAACCTTACACATTTTTTATCTTTAATATCTATAGCTGGAAATATTTTCATAAAAGTTAATTATTTTTTTTAAAATTAAACTTTCCGTGATCCTTAAAATTATCGTAAGGTCTGCTAAAATAAAGAGCTAAATAAAGTCCCCCAATAGTTCCAACCACACCTATTATTGAATTAAAAGGATATAAAATCCAATTATTGAGATTTAAAGGATTTGTTACCAAAGTTACAAACAGCCATAGCCAGAAAAAAATATATACGAAATAACTAGTAACAAAAATAAATGATGCAAAAATAGATAGATAAATAGTTTTTTGAGCTAAATAACACCTATAAGAATACCAAAAAATTAGAATTATATAAAATGCTATTAAAATGTTAGTTTTTTCAAACATCAAACCTCAATAAAATTTTTAATTACTTTTAACCCTATCATATCACTTTTCTCAGGGTGAAATTGGGTACCAAAAATATTATCCTTTTCAACAGAACATACAATATTCGATGAATACTCTGTTGTTGCTGAAATTACATTTTTATCTTCTGGTACAAATTCATAACTGTGCACAAAGTACATGTGAGATTTATTTTTAATACCTTTAAAGATTTCACTGTCTTTAGTTATATTAATTTCATTCCAACCAATGTGGGGTAATTTATATTTTCCATTTTGATTATCTATTTTTGATACTTTTCCAGAAATCCAACCAAGACCTTTAGTTTCTGTTTCTTCAAAACCAACGTCTGCAAACATTTGTAATCCAACACAAATACCAAGAAGTGGTTTTTTATTATTAATTGCAAACTCATTTAAAGTATCTACCAGACCACTGATATTATTTAAGGCATCAACACAACTTTTAAACGAACCTTGGCCCGGTAAAACAACTTTATCTGACGATTTAATCTTATTTAAATCTGAAGTTACATTGATATTTACTTTGTCTTTAGCAACTTCCTTAAAAGAGTTTATTACCGAGCTTATATTGCCCGAATTATAATCAACAATTGTGACGTTCATTAAACTTATAATGAGCCTTTAGTTGATGGAATTGTTTTTTTGTTTCTTGGATCCATCTCTAACGCAGCTCTTAATGATCTTGCTAATGCTTTATAACAAGATTCGATTATATGATGACTATTATCACCATAAATATTTTCTACGTGCATTGTAATACCAGCAGATTGGGAAAAGGCTTGAAACCATTCTTTAAACAATTCTGTATCCATCTCTCCAAGTTTCTCAACTTTTAATTTTACTTTCCAAATTAAATAAGGTCTGTTTGAAACATCTATTGCAACTCTAGTTAATGTTTCATCCATTGGAATAACTGTGTGAGCATATCTTTTTATTCCTACAAATTTTTTAGCAGCTTTTTTTAAAGCTTCACCTATAGCAATACCTGTATCTTCTGTTGTGTGGTGAAGATCAATGTGTGTATCTCCTTTGGCTTTTACTTTTAAATCAATCAAAGAATGTTTTGATAGTTGCTCAAGCATATGATCTAGGAAACCTATACCAGTGTCAATTTGGTATTTACCTTTACCATCAATATTTACTTCAACATTGATGCTGGTTTCTTTTGTTTTTCGGGATACTTTTCCTTTTCTAGCCATATATTTTTAATGGTATACATACATAATCCCGCTATATCAATATCAGTCTGAACACTTGAAGTATCAAAAATAGTTACCATTTATTAAGTATGACAACAATTGTGCTAGTTAGAAAAAATAATGAAGTGGTTGTTGCGGGTGATGGACAAGTAAGTATGGGAAATACTGTCGTTAAAAGCACTGCTTCAAAAGTTAGAAAAATTGAAAAGAGAGATGTAGTAGCTGGTTTCGCGGGATCAACTGCTGATGCTTTAACACTATTTGAGAGATTAGAAGGAAAATTAGAAAAACATGCTGGGAACTTGTCAAGAGCTGCTGTCGAATTAGCAAAAGATTGGAGAACAGATAAATATTTAAGAAGATTAGAAGCATTGATGGCGGTAGGAGATAAAAATAATAGTTATATAATTTCTGGAACTGGGGATGTCTTAGAACCCGAAGGTGACGTAATTGGAATTGGTTCAGGAGGAAATTATGCACTAGCAGCTGGTAAAGTATTAATGGAAGGTGATATGTCGGCCGAAGAAGTTGCGAAAAAAGCAATAAATGTAG
Source organism: uncultured Pelagibacteraceae bacterium (assembly GCA_902558545.1). GTDB lineage: Bacteria > Pseudomonadota > Alphaproteobacteria > Pelagibacterales > Pelagibacteraceae > Pelagibacter. The sequence continues at coordinate 7,959 of CACEEJ010000008.1, forward strand.
CAGCAGATATATGTGTTTTCACAAATGATAATGTAAAAATTGAGAAAATTTAGATGGATAACTCAAACGTAACGCAACTACATCCAAAAGATAAAAATCAAAAAGAAGAAGCTTCTTTAGTTAGTTCTTTATCTCCTAGAGAAATTGTATCTGAGTTAGATAGATTTGTTGTAGGGCAGAATAAAGCAAAAAAAGCTGTTGCGGTTGCTTTAAGAAATAGATGGAGAAGACAAGCTCTTAAAGGTGAAATGAAAAACGAAGTTTTACCAAAAAATATATTGATGATAGGTCCAACTGGTGTTGGAAAGACTGAAATTTCAAGAAGACTTTCGAAACTTGCTGAAGCTCCTTTCGTTAAAGTTGAAGCTACAAGATTTACAGAAGTTGGTTACGTTGGAAGAGATGTTGAGCAGATAGTTAGAGATTTAATTGAAATAGCTATATCAATGGAAAAGGTAAAAAAAAGAAAAGAGGTATTTGCACAAGCTCAAAAAGCAGCAGAAGAAAAAGTCTTAGATGCTTTAGTTGGAAAAAAAGCAAGCTTAGCAACAAGAGAAAGTTTTAGAAAAAGACTTAGAAATGGAGACTTAGATGATAACGAAATCGAAATAGCTGTAAGTGACACTGGATCTGGTGGTGCGTCTTTTGAAATTCCTGGTATGCCTGGTGCAAATGTTGGGATGATTAACATTGGTGAAATGATTGGAAAATCAATGGGCAATAAAGAAAAAAAGAAGAAAATGACCGTTAAAGAGTCTCACGAAATTTTAATTAACGATGAGTCTGATAAATTAATTGAACAAGATAAGATTATTAAAGCTGCGAAACTTTCAACTGAAAACAATGGAATAGTTTTTTTAGACGAAATTGACAAAATTTCTGCAAGAACAGACAGAGTTGGAGGTGATGTTTCTAGAGAAGGTGTACAAAGAGATTTGTTACCTTTAATTGAAGGAACTACTGTAAATACAAAACATGGTCCAATAAAAACAGACCATATTCTATTTATTGCCTCTGGAGCATTTCAATTAGCTAAACCTTCCGATTTACTTCCAGAATTACAAGGAAGATTACCTATCAGGGTTGAATTAGAAGCTCTAACCAGTGAAGATTTCAAAAGAATTTTAAGAGAGCCAGATTTTAGTTTAATTAAGCAATATGTTGCTTTGTTAAAAACAGAAAATGTCGATCTTGAGTTTTCGGATGATGGGATCGATGCTATTGCAAATATTGCTTCTGAGGTTAACACTACTGTTGAAAATATTGGTGCAAGAAGATTACATACTATCATTGAAAAAATTCTCGATGAAATAAGCTTTACAGCTACAGATAGGGCTGGTGAAAAAATTATTATTAATAAAGAATATATAGATAAAAATTTAGATACTTTAGTTAAAGATACTGACCTATCGAAATTTATACTATAAATAATTTAATTCCTTCATTTCTTTATTAAAAGAGTTTTCTATCATCTCCCTGATATCATGGGTTATTAACTTCTCCCAATTATTCTTTGGCCCATACTTAAAAAATGAAATTTTATTCCCTTTTTTATCTATGTGAGACTCTTCAAATCCCTCATTTTCCTCTAAATTTTTAAGGTAAGTAAAGCTTGTTGTTCTTATTACATTCTTTAATTTTTTCTCGTCTATTTTTATTTTTGATTTTGTGAAACTATTTACAAAATTTATAACATCTAAAAAATTTTTCCTTGGATCAGAAACTAAATCCTCATACTTGATCAAAATATATTTTTTGTATTTTTTAAGTTCTTTCCAAGAATTATAATTATCTGCCCAAGATCCCATATGAGTTAGAACTTGATCTCCAAATTCTTTATTGTTTTTTATACCTTTTAAGTATTTAAATGACATCAAATCTTTAGCAGCTTCATTTGTGGAAATATCATAATGATTAGAAAATGATGTTACAATATTCCTTGGATCTCTTACTAAATATATAGCCCCCAAAGTATTATTTAAATCAGTAAATTGATTACCATTGATTGATTGCATGGTACTATGGGTTTTCATAAAATTAATAGAGTTTTTGTTAAGTTTATTAATTTCTTCTTGAACTTTTATATAATTTTTAACAACCTCTGTTTCATCATTTATATTGATGCCTAAATTCTTAAATAAATTAATATGAGGAAAAATTTTTATTGTTTTTAATATTTCAAAGTTAAAATTTCCATCTTGTGTAAAAAAATAAGAAGCTAATAAAGCTCTCATATAAGTATTTCCACTTTTAGGATACGATGCAATCCAAAGAATCATAAACTTAGACCTTGTTTTTTTTTAAAATAATATAAAAAGCTCCACTTCCTCCATCTTCAATTTTTGCATCTTTAATTTCAATTATTTTATTCATTAAACTTTGATTATTAATAATATAATTAGGTATAGAATATTTTAATATGCTCAAATCTTTTGAAACATATGGATTTTTTTCGTTTTGAGAATGCAAACCTTTTCCAGTAACTATTATAAGCTTCTTTACTCCATCTTTATAAGCATTGCTTATAAATTCAACTATAACTTGATTGGCGTCTTCAAGAGTATAACCATGAAGATCTATAGATCTAGTTTTGTCGAAGGATTTTTCATTCGCCTCAGAATCTTTGTTATGAAGTTTATCCTTGCTTGAAGTAAAAATTTCCCAGTCTTTTTTATCTTTATCTGAAATTTTATTGCTCAATTAAGTTAAAATATTAACTAGCTGCCAATTTGGATTTGTTGATGTTGTATCTCTTGAAAAGACCCAGGTATCATAAATTTTTTTAATTTTTTCAGGATCTCCTGATACAATTTTTTTATCTTTGTCTTTAATACAAGTAATTATCTCAGCAATAAAATCCACCGTAACATTTAAAATTTTACCCATTTTTTGATGTTCTTTTATTTTGGCAGAATTAATTCCTATGAAAGTTATTTCGGCGTGATGACCTCTTTCGCTTCTTTCTTTAAGAGCTTGATTAAATTGTTGGAGAATTTTTGTGTTTAGTAAAGGTTTGCTAGCTACTATTTTATTATCGTTATCGCTAAAATCGGTAATGATTGTTTCATAAGCAATTTTAGCACCTTTTATAAATTCTTTTTGAGCTTCATCATCAAACTTTTCACTTAAATCCCTGATCTGATTAACTTTATTTATTTTTTTCATTACTTCTTGAATATTCTGAGTTGACTTTCCTTCAAAACCAGTTCTCTTACCAAGTATTCCTCTTAGCCTTAAAAAAATAAAACCAGCTATCATCGCTAATAAAATTATATCGATATATTCGAAACTATAAGACATAAATAGAATGTAATTACTATGTTGATTAATTTCAACTAGCAATTTAGATTGGGGACAAATGAACTCAATAATTTTTTCTTTGATTTTTGTGCCTATTGTAGAGATATATCTTTTAATTAAAATTGGTTCTCAAATTGGAGCAATATTCACAATTTTTCTTATTTTAACGACTGCAGTAGTGGGAATTTATTACGCAAAATATGAAGGCTTAAACACGTTAAGATCGGGTTTTTTGCAATTAAGCAAAAACCAAACCCCAACTTTTGAAGTAATTTCAGGGGCTGCAATTGCTTTTGGTGCAATACTTTTAATTATACCTGGCTTTATGACAGACTTTTTTGGTTTTCTATTAATTTTTCCAATTAGTAGAAGAATAATTTTTAATAAACTTTTGATCAATTTTTCAAAAAATAAAAAGAAAGAGAGAAATAATTTTATTGATGGTGAATTTGAAGATATAGAGAATGACGATGACAGAAAAATTTAAGATTTTAGGTAAGTTTATTAAGGACATGTCAAGTGAAACACCTGATGTTGAAACATATCTATACGTAAGAGATAGAATAGCAAAATACCAACTAGGTATTGATATAAACTCAAAAGCTCTTAAAAATCAAATGATAGAGGTAAACACAACTTTTAAATTTCAAGACAAAGAACAAAATCAAAAAAAATCTTATTTCGAAATAGTTTATACAACAATAATTAGAGTTGATGAAAACATAAAAGATAAAAAAGATTTGGAGAGAATTGTTTTGTGCGACGTTCAGTTGCAAATATATCCTGAATTAGAAAAATCTTTATTAGATCTTTTGCACAATTCTGGTTTTCCTGGAATAAAATTCGAAAAAAAAGTTGATTTCGAAAACTTATATAATCAAAGATTTAATTAAAAAAAATTTTTTTTTAAATTTTGATTTAAATATTCTTTATGTTTTTTTAATTCTATTTCTGACGGCTTTATTATTTTTTTAAAATAAGACGAATATCCCTTATTACTTTTTTGTTTTTGGTTATTTGTTTCCTGAAAATTTAAAGTAGGCTCTTTTTGATCTATTAAATTAATATATACTTTTGCAAGCAAGTCACAATCAACTAAGGCTGTATGGGTGACTCTTCTAGAATTATCTATCCTAAATCTTTTACATAAAGCATCTAGACTTATTTGAGATCCTGGAAACTTCTCTCTTGCTAGAACTAGTGTATCAACAATTTCATTATCAATTTTATCTTTTCCAATTAACTGAAATTCATTATTTAAGTGTGCTAAATCAAATTCAGCATTATGAATTATAAGTCTTTTGTTTTTTATAAATTCTAAAAATTCATCACTAATTTCGTTAAATTTTTTTTGTTTAGATAAAAATTCATCATTGTAACCATGAATTTTAAAAGCTTGTTCGGAAACTTTCCTTTCAGGATTTAAATAATAATGAAATATGTTTTTCGTCGGTATCAAATTATTAAGTTCTATACAGCCTATTTCGACTATTCTGTGGCCATCTTTTACCGATATCCCTGTAGTCTCAGTATCTAAAACTATTTCCTTCATTTATAAAATTTTAACTAAAATTTTTTTTATTTCATTTTTAACAGATTGTTTTTTAAAATCATTTTTAATTACAAAATGAGATTTTTTTTTTTTGTAAATTGATGAAAACTGAATTTTTTTAAATATATTGAATAACTTACGGTTGAAATTTCTTCTTTTTATTAACCTTCTTTCAATATCCACTTTTTTTGAGTCTACAAAAACTAATATATCTTTTTTAGTATTAATTTTATTTTCTAATAACAAAGGAATGTCTAATATTACAATTTTTTTATTTTTATTTTTGTTTAAAAATATATTCATTTTTTTTCTGATTTCTTTATGAATAATTCTAATTATTTTTTTTAAATTATTTTTATTACTAAGTATTGCATATGATATTTCATTTTTATCAATTGGAAATTTCGATATATATTTAGGTAATGCTTTCTTTAACTTTTTATAAATCTTTATATTCTTCTTATAAAGTTTTGATACTTCATAATCTGCGTTAAAGACGGGATATCCAAAGCTATTTGCGATATAACTTTTTCCTGAACCTATATTTCCCAAAATGCCTATTCTAATCATTTCCTAAAAGTTTAGCTGTCTCATTATCAATATTTGGTCTAATTCCGTGCCATAATTTAAATGCTTCAGCGGCCTGATGCATAAACATTAATTTTCCATTTTCTGTTTTATTACCCAATTTTTTTCCAATTTTTAAAAAGTTAGTCTCAATTGGATTATAAATCACATCATAAAATAATTTATTATTTCCAATTTTTGAAAAATCTAAATTTATTTCCTCATTGTTTAAACCTAAACTTGTTGCATTTATTATTACGTCAAAATCTAAAATTTGGCCCCAATCTATAATTTTAACATTACCAAATTGAGTTTTTAAATTTTCTGCTTTTTGTTTTGTTCTATTGCTTATAATAACCTCGCTTGCCTTTATTTTGTTTAGTGCAAAAACTATTGAAGGGACGACCCCACCTGCACCTAAAATAAAAAATTTTTTACCTTCAAGTTGAATATTCAAATTTTCTAATGCATTTATGAAACCGGCGATATCTGTATTATGGCCAACTAGCCTATTACTTTGAAGAAGTATTGTATTTACTGACTGTGTTTTTTCTGCATCAGGGCTTAGTTTATCTAAAAATGGAATTACTTTTTTTTTAAATGGAACAGTGACATTTAATCCATCTATTTTTTCTAATTTAATATCTTGGATGAGGTCTTTAATGTTTTCTTCCTGTGGTTTTTTTTTGTCATATATTGCTTTAATATTATATTTTTTAATCCAAAAATTATGAAGTTTGGGGGATAATGAGTGATCAATAGGATTTCCAATTACAAAATATTTTTTCATTACAATGATCTAATATATTCTTTAATTTTTTTTACAGGCAATCCCATAATTGTATCCTCATCGCCCTCAATGCTCGCAAACAAACGCCTACCCTCTCTTTCTATTTGGTAAACATTATATGCGTAAAGAGTTTCATCAGATATTTTAGATAAATAATTTTTTAATTCATCATCAGTAAATTTTTTCATAGTTAATTTTGCTTTATCAGTATAATTCCAAATCATAGATCCATTTTTAGATATACAAACAGAACTAATTAAAAAATGTGATTTACCGTTAAGTTTTTTTAATATTTCCATTGCTTCTTCTCTGCTTTCCGGCTTAGATATCAGTTCACCCTCCAAATCTATCACACTATCTGCTCCTAATACTATTTCGTCATTTTTTTTCATGCTAACTTTGTTTGCTTTTAATTCAGCTAAATTTTTTGAAATTATTTCTGAACTTGCCTGTTCTTTTAATAAGCTTTCTTTAACGGGCTCTTCATCTACGTTTGAGGGCTCAACAACGCATTTAATATTATTTTTATCTAAGATCTCTTTTCTAACCTCGCTTTTTGAAGCAAGAATAATTTTATTTAACATTGTTTAAATATATTTCGTGAATTTTAATTATAGAAGCTGCTGTTTCTTCGACTGATTTTCTCGTTACGTCTATAAGAGGCCATTTATATTTTTGAAATGTTTTTTTTGCCTCTAAAACCTCTTTTTTAATATTTTCTAAATTTGTATATTCAATATTTTCTGTTTCTTTCAAAGAATTCATTCTATTTTTTCTCAAATCTGCCAATCTTTCCGGCTCTGTGCTTAGTCCTACAACACATGTCATTTGTGGATTTTTTTTAAGGGACTCTGGCAAAGAATTTTCATTTACTAACGGAATGTTTGACGTTTTAAATCCTTTGTTGGCTAAGTAAATAGATGTTGGCGTTTTGCTTGTTCTGCTTACCCCTACAAGAATAATATCAGATTTGTTTACTTCGTTTATTAAATTTCCATCATCATGATTCATTGTAAATTGAATTGCTTCAATTCTGTCATAATACTCTTCATTCAATATGTGTTGACCACTTGGCTCGTGTGTTGCTTTTTGATTTAATATTTTTGAAAAATTAAGAATCAAATTTCCTAAAACGCCAAAACACGGAATATTTTTATCCTCGCTCGCGTTTGCAAGGTATTTGGCTAAATTGTTATCCACGATTGTATACAAGATTATTGAATTTTCATTTTTTTTTGCATCTTCTAGAATTTTTAAAATTTGATTTTCTGTCCTTGTAAAAGAGTAAGAATGAACCTTATATTCTATATTTAAAAATTGAGCCTTCAGAGCTAAAAATATTCTATCTAAAGTCTCGCCCGTTGAGTCAGAAATTAAATATATTTGATATGTATTACTCATGAATAAATTGTTAATAAATTTGTAATATTTTAATTAAATTACACAATTTAAAATTTTTTAAATTAACCTTGTAAAAACTGCTATTTATTAACATTAATAATAAATAGGGTAAAACAATCCACTAAAATTAATATGGTTAAAAAAGCTTCATTTTAAACAATTTTAACCAGATTAGATGTTGGTAAACTGTGAATATAATGTTTATAAAAATTAATCACCTTTATTCACAAGATATATTACAACTACAATAATTAATAATACTTATTTATGAAACCTTTAAACAAAGTAATAATTAACAAAGATACTTCGTTCAATCCTATATGGATTATGAGACAGGCTGGTAGATATTTGCCAGAATTTAGAGAAATAAGAAAAGAAAATCCTAATTTTATTAATTTGTGTTTAAATGATGATTTATCTTCGGAAATAACTCTACAACCATTAAAAAGATTTGATCTGGATGCTGCAATAATATTTTCAGATATCTTAATGCTTCCTTATGGATTAGGTCAAAAAGTAGAATTTGAAAAAAACTTCGGGCCAAAATTAGGGGAACTGAATCTAAATGAAATTACTAGGACTGATGAAATTGACTTTGTAGAGAAAATACATCGTGTGTATAAAGCATTAAAAAAAGTTAGCTCAGACTCTAGTTTAAAAAATAAAAATACTATAGGATTTACTGGTGCTCCATGGACATTACTAGTTTATATGATTAATCAACAGTCCCCTAAAAAAAATTTAAAAAAAGATTTTTTTAAAGATGAGTTTTTAATAAACAGAATTCTATTAATTATTGAAAAATTTTTAAAGGTTCATATTAAAAATCAAGTTGATAACGGTGCGAATGTAATTCAAATTTTTGATAGTTGGGCAGGTTTATTAGAGGAAAAAGATTTACCTAATTATGTTTATTCTCCAACTTTAAATTTAGTAAATTATGTAAAATCTTTAAATGTGCCAGTTATATGTTTTCCCAGAGAAATTAAAAATTATAAAGAGTTTTGCGATATTGTTAAACCTGATGCTGTTAGTATCGACTATAATGTTGATCCAAAAAAAATACTTAGAGATATAAGCATACCCATACAAGGAGGCTTAGACCCAAAAATTTTGTTAACAGATAAAGAAACATTAAAAAAAGAAGCCTTTAATTATTTAGAAATTTTTCGGGATCACCCGTATATATTTAATCTCGGCCATGGTATTTTGCCTGAAACAAATCCAGAAATGGTTGAAAATTTAATTAAAATTGTAAAAGATTTTAAATGATTGAAAAAAATCACCCACCTGTAAAATACGGCAACACAGGAGTTCTTATAGTTAATTTAGGCACACCTGATTCTACTAATTGGTTTGATATAAGAAAATATTTAAAAGAATTTCTCTCTGATAGAAGAGTAATTGAAGTAAATCCTTTAATTTGGCAAATAATTTTGAATTTGTTCATTTTAAATTTTAGACCTTCTAAAACCGCTAAAGCATATAAAGAGATTTGGATGAAGGACGAAAATATGTCGCCACTTCTTTATTATACAAAAAAGCAAAGTAAGAAAATTTCAAATTCACTATCAAAAGAAAATATTGTTATAGATTTTGCTATGAGATATGGAAATCCGAGCATTAAGAGCAAAATTCATAAATTGCATAAAATGGGTTGTGAAAATTTGGTGATACTTCCTCTTTACCCGCAATATGCAGCAGCTACAACAGCAACAGTTTGTGATGAGGTATACAGAACTTTAATGAAAATGAGGTGGCAACCGTCCTTAAAAATAATTCCTCATTACGAATCTGATCCTCTTTATATTGATGCGCTTGTTAATTCGATTAATAAAAAAATAAATGAAATTAGCTGGAAACCAGATCTAATCATAGCTTCTTATCATGGGATACCAAAAAAATATTTTGATAAAGGTGATCCTTATCATTGTTATTGTCATAAAACGACAAGACTAATTTCGGAAAAATTTAGTTCAGTTAAAATTAAAACTACATTTCAGTCAAGATTTGGTCCACAAGAATGGCTTCAACCATATACTGACAAGACTTTAGAAAATTTGCCTAAAGAGGGTGTTAAGAATGTCCTTACAATTTGTCCAGGGTTTGCATCTGATTGTGTAGAGACTTTAGAGGAAATACAAATTCAAGCTAAAGAAACTTTTTTAAATTCAGGAGGAGAAAACTTTGAAATGGTCCCCTGTTTAAATGATGATAATGATCATATTATTTTACTAAAGTCCTTAATTGAAAGAAATATTTAATATATGAATTCATATTTATTATTTAAATCCTTACATTTAATTGCCGTCGTTTCTTGGATGGCTGGTCTTTTATATCTTCCAAGAATTTTTGTTTACCATGTTGAAAATAAAGAGAAAAAGGAAGCAACAGATATATTTGAAGTCATGGAAAAAAAATTATTTTTTTACATTATGCGACCCGCAATGATTTTTACTTGGGTTTTTGGATTGGTATTAATTTATGTTAATGGGATAGATATTTTTTCACAATTATGGTTTCAAATAAAGATTGTTCTGGTGATATTGTTGTCAGCATACAATGATTTTTTAGGAAAATGTCTTGTTGCTCTAAAAAATTCTACAAATACAAGATCTGCAAAATTTTTTAGGATAATCAATGAAATACCAACAGTTATCTTAATAATCGTTGTATTTTTAGCTATTTTTAAGCCAATCTAGGGTTGAAATAATAGCAGCAGTATATATATTATTCTAATCTGATAAGTCCTTATCAAAAAATTAATCATGAACATTCAAGAACTAAAATTAAAATCATCTGAACAGCTTATTACACAAGCAGAAGAGCTTGGTATAGAAAATGCTAGCACACTAAGGAAACAGGAAATTCTTTTTGCTATTCTTAAAAAAGTTGCCGAAAAAGAGGAAATTACAGGTGTAGGTGTTTTACAGTTATTACAAGATGGTTTTGGCTTTTTAAGAGCAATGGAGTCAAATTATCTTCCGGGACCAGATGATATTTATGTAAGCCCAAGTCAAATTAGAAAATTTGGACTTAGAACTGGAGATACTGTAGAGGGACCAGTTAGAGCTCCCAAAGAAGGAGAGAGATATTTTGCTTTACTACAGGTAAGCAAAATAAATTTTGAGGAACCGGAAAAAGCTAGACATAAAATTGCATTTGACAACTTAACTCCTTTATACCCAGACAAACAGCTAGTGATGGAAGTCGAAACTACAAAAGTTGAAAAAAAACAAGATTTAACCCCAAGACTTATTGATCTGGTTAGTCCAATTGGAAAGGGACAAAGATCTATAATTATTTCTCCACCTAAAGCTGGTAAGACAATGATTTTGCAAAGTATTGCAAACTCAATAGCTAAAAATTATCCAGAATGTTATCTGATGGTGCTGCTTATTGATGAGCGTCCAGAAGAGGTAACTGATATGCAAAGAACAGTTAAAGGAGAGGTAATTAGTTCAACTTTCGATGAACCAGCTCAAAGGCACGTAGCAGTAGCCGAAATGGTTATTGAAAAAGCAAAAAGACTAACTGAGCATAAAAAAGATGTTATTATTTTGTTAGATTCTATAACACGATTAGGAAGAGCTTATAACGCAGTAATACCAAGTTCTGGTAAGGTTTTAACAGGGGGTGTTGATGCAAATGCACTCCAAAGACCTAAAAGATTTTTCGGTGCAGCAAGAAACATTGAGGAAGGTGGTTCATTAACAATTATCTCTACAGCTTTAATTGATACAGGAAGTAGAATGGATGAAGTTATTTTTGAAGAATTTAAAGGAACAGGTAATAGTGAAACAATATTAGATAGAAAAATTGCAGACAAAAGAATATATCCAGCTATTGATATAACAAAATCAGGTACAAGAAGAGAAGAATTATTGTTTGACAAAAATGATTTACAAAAAATGAACGTGCTAAGAAGAATAATCGCTCCAATGGGAACCATGGATGCCATAGAGTTTATTAACTCAAAATTAAAAGATACAAAAAACAATGCCGAGTTTTTTAACTCAATGAATAAACCAGCTTAAAAGATTTTTTCATTATAATTTTAAGTTTTACAGAGACATAAATTTGAAGATATAATCTTTGAATGACAATTTATGCTTTATCGAGTGGTCCTGGTATATCAGGTGTAGCTGTAATAAGACTTTCAGGACAAGACGCTTCAAAAGTAATTCAACTTTTAACTGGTAAGGAGCTACCAAAGCCGAGAGTAGCAACATTAAGAAAAATCAATAAAATCAACACTTCTGAGCTGATTGATGAGGGACTAATTCTTTGGTTTCCTGGCCCTGAGAGCTACACAGGCGAAGATATGGCTGAAATTCAAGTTCATGGTAGTAAAGCTGTAGTGGATGCCCTGCACTCTTCTCTTTCAGATATAGAAAATTGTAGGTTAGCTGAGCCAGGTGAATTTACAAAACTAGCATTTCAAAATGGAAAAATAAATTTACTTAAAGCAGAAAGTATTGCTGATTTGATTTCTTCAGAAACAGAAATTCAAAGACAACAAGCAATAAAAATCATGAATGGAAAATCATCTGATCAATTTAATTTTCTTAGAGAAAAACTTTTAAAAATTTTATCACATGTTGAGGCAAAAATTGATTTTCCAGAGGAAGATCTGCCTAATAATATTTTAGATGAAATCAAAAACAGCTCAGATGAAGTAATAAATAAAATTAAAAAAATATTAAACGATCAAAAAGTTGGAGAAAGAATTAGGGAAGGTTTTAAAATTGCAATCCTAGGACCAACAAATGCCGGCAAATCTAGCTTGATAAATCACTTATCTAATCGTGATGTTGCAATTGTATCTGAAATTGCAGGCACAACTAGAGACGTGATCGAAACCCATTTAAATATAGACGGCTATCCAGTAATAATTTCTGATACAGCCGGAATAAGAGATTCTAAAGATGAGATAGAAAAAAAAGGAATTAAATTATCTCTAAATAGAGCTGAGGAAGCAGATTTAAAGCTTGTTGTGGTTGATGCAAAAAGTCTTGATTTTACTGATGTTTTTAAGGATTTATTAGATGAGAATGCAATTTTAGTTATAAATAAATCTGATCTTTTAGAAAAAGATATTGATCTAGAAATTAAAAAAACAAATCATGTTTTAATTTCTATTAAAGAAAATAAAAACATTGAAGAATTAATGATAAAAATAAAAAATAATTTAAAAAATAAATTTCTTAAAAGTGATGATATTTTAATTACAAGAGAGAGACACAGGCAACATCTGCAACAGTGTTTGGATCATCTAAATAACTTTAATCAAAAAAAAAAAATCGAAGATTACGATAAAGCTGCAGAAGATTTAAGATTAGCTACTCGACATTTGGGTATGATTGTTGGAAAAGTCGATGTAGAGGAGATATTAGGTAGTATTTTCAACGATTTTTGCATCGGTAAATAATACTAAATTTTGCTGGTTTTTTTGCATTTTTTTACCTAAAAACGTTGATAAATATGGCTTATTTACAAAAAATTAAGCCTATCTTGTAAATTATATAATCGCATATAGATTTGGATTATGAAAAATGATTTGTCATTTGATGTAGTTGTAATTGGAGGAGGCCATGCCGGATGTGAAGCTGCAGCAGCTTCTGCTCGTCTCGGAGTGAATACTGCCCTATTTACTCATAAAATAGAAACTATCGGTGAGATGTCTTGCAACCCGGCAATAGGAGGTTTGGGTAAAGGTCATTTGGTTAGAGAAATAGATGCCCTGGATGGTGTTATGGGAGACGTAGCAGACAAATCAGGTATTCAATTTAGATTATTAAATAGAAGTAGAGGGCCTGCAGTCAGAGGACCAAGAACTCAATCAGATAGATCGCTTTATCGTAAATATATGCAAGAAAAATTGCTAAACTATTGTAATTTAAGCGTTTTTTCTGACCCTGTAATAAAGTTTATTTTCGATAAAAATTCAATAAGTGGATTTGAAACTAAAGAAGGTAAGAAAGTTATATCTAACAAGATAATACTCACAACAGGCACTTTTTTAAATGGTTTGATACATATAGGTGATGAAAGAACTCCTGCTGGAAGATACGATGAAAAACCTTCTACAGGTTTAAGTGAACAATTAGCAAAATATGATTTTAAAATTGGAAGATTAAAAACTGGAACCCCACCAAGACTAGATGCAAGAACAATTAATTTTCAAAACTTAGAGGAACAATTTGCAGATGAGGATCCTTATTTTTTTTCATTCTTAACAAAAAAAAATTTGAACAAACAAGTGTCCTGCCGAATGACATACACAAATGAAAAGGTTCATAACATTATAGAAAAGAATTTATCAAAGAGTGCTATGTACTCAGGCAGTATAAAAGGAGTAGGCCCAAGATATTGTCCATCAATAGAAGATAAAATAGTGAAATTTGCAGATAAAGTTCGTCATCAGATATTTTTAGAACCTGAGGGTCTAAATGATCACACAATTTACCCAAATGGTATCTCAACATCGCTTCCAGCCAAGGTTCAGCAAGAAATATGTAATAATATCAATGGTTTAGAAAATGTTACTATACTAAGACCAGGATATGCAATTGAATACGACTATGTAGATCCACGTGAACTATTCTTAACCCTTGAAACTAAGAAGATAAGCAACCTTTATCTAGCCGGTCAGATTAATGGGACAACAGGATATGAGGAAGCTGCTGCACAAGGCCTTATAGCAGGAATAAATGCTGCATTGTCCGTAAAAAAATTAGAACCATTCATAATTGATAGATCTGACGCTTACATTGGAGTAATGATCGATGATTTGGTGACCAAAGGGGTAGCTGAGCCATACAGAATGTTTACATCAAGAGCAGAATATCGATTGAGCTTAAGATCAGATAATGCTGATCAAAGATTAACTGCAAAGGGAATAGAAATTGGTTTAATAGGTAATAGGAGAAAAGCAATATATTTGAGTAAATTTGAGCAAATTAGTCAAATAAACACAAAAATGAGAAATTCCAAGATTTCACCCTCTAAAGCTGAGAAATATGGAATAAAAATAGCAAAAGACGGAATATTGAGATCATCAAGCGAAGTTTTAACCCAAAAAGGGGTAAATATGAGTAAAATTAGGGAAATATGGTCCGATATACCTTTTTTTAGCAAAGAAATTGATGAACAAGTAGAAATTAACGCTCATTATAGAGGATATTTAAAGAAGCAAAAAGCTGATATTTTAGCATTTAAAAGGGACGAAAACCTAATTATTCCAGATAAAATCAATTATGACGGGCTACCAGGTTTATCTAATGAGGTAAAAGCGAAATTTAAAGAAATAAGGCCCAAAACGATGGGTCAAGCTCTAAGAATTGACGGGATAACTCCTGCCGCTGTATATATTTTGTTGTCACATGTCAAAAGAAAGTCTATTAAGCATATAGCTTAATGGATCAGGAAATTTTAAATTATTATTCTAGAATCAATCACTTAAATGTTTCACGTGAAACATTTTTGGACTTTGAAAACTATATATCTATGATTCTTGAAAAAAATAAAAAAATCAACATAATTAGCCAAAATACAGCATCAAAAAAGGCTATAATTGACCGTCATATTATAGATTCTGCACAAATTATTGATTTTGTTGACTTAAATAGCAATACAACCACAGATATAGGTTCAGGAGGGGGTATGCCAGGCATAATCGTGGCAATTATACTAAAAAATATGAAAAATAATATGAATGTGCACCTTTATGAAAAAAGTTATCATAAGAGCCATTTTTTAAAGGAAGTTTCAAAAAAATTAAATTTAAACACAAAGGTTTTCCAAAAAAATATTTTTGAAATTAAAAATTTAAAAACAGGAACGATAATGTCTAGAGCATTTAAACCAATGCCAGTAGTTTTAGAATTAGTATATGAAAATTTTTCAAAATATAAAAATTTAATTTTTTTTATGGGGAAGAGTGGAAAAAAAATTTTTGAAAATTCCAAAAAAAATTGGGAACTGGAGTATATAGAAAAAAAAAGTTTAACAAGCGAAGACTCATTTTTAATAAATATTAAAAAAATTAAAAAAAAAAATTAAATGCAAATTATTTCAGTAATAAATCAAAAGGGTGGGGTTGGAAAAACTACTACGGTGATAAATCTTGCAGCAGGTTTATCTCAAATAGATAAAAAAATTTTAGTAATTGACCTAGATCCACAAGGAAATGCTACCACAGGTCTAGGATTATCTAATATGGATAACTCAAGTGATACAATTTATGGAGTTTTGAATGGAACTAGAGAAATTAGTGATGTGATTAAAAAAACACAGTTTGAAAATTTAGATATTATAACATCTAATGTAGATTTATCGGGTTTAGAAGTAGAGACTGCTGATGACAGTAATAGGGCATTTATATTAAAGACTAAATTAACCTCATATTTAAACGATTCTAGAAGGTTATATGATTATGTCTTGATCGATTGCCCACCTTCGTTAAGCTTATTGACAGTAATGGCACTTGTAAGTTCAAACTCTCTATTGGTACCACTTCAGACTGAATTTTTTGCTTTAGAAGGGTTAACACAGCTAATGAAAACAATCGAAAGGATAAAAGTAAGTTTAAATCCAGATTTGAAAATCAGAGGTATACTTTTAACTATGTACGACAAAAGAAATAAGCTTTCATCACAAGTTGAGAAAGAAGCCAGGGATTATTTTAGTGAAAAAGTTTACTCAACTGTCATACCAAGGAATGTCAGGCTATCAGAAGCACCCTCCCATGGTATGCCAGTTTTGATTTATGACAAGACCTGTCCGGGTAGTAAATCATATTTTAGTTTTACCGATGAGTTTATAAGTCAAGAAGCAACAATAGGGAGCGCAGCTTAATGGACAAAATTAAAAAAGGTTTAGGAAGAGGATTATCTTCATTGATAGGAGAAACAAAAGTAGAGCCTCAAAAAAATCAAGTATCAATTAGTGATTTAGTGCCAAATAAATATCAACCAAGGAAAATCTTTGATGAAGCTAATTTAGAAGATTTAAGCAACTCAATTAAAGAACGAGGAATGATTCAGCCCATTATTGTAAGAAATTCAAGTGACCATAAATCTAAATTTGAGATAATCGCAGGTGAGAGAAGATGGTTAGCAGCACAGAGAGCAGGACTTCATAATGTGCCTGTCGTAATTACTGAGGCTGATGACTTAAAATCTTTGGAATTTGCAATTGTTGAAAATGTTCAAAGACACGATCTTAATCCACTTGAGGAGGCACAAGGATACAAAAGACTAATAGATGATTTTTCATATGATCAAGAAAAGGTATCAAAGTTTATCGGTAAAAGCAGAAGTCATATTGCAAATGCCTTGAGACTGTTAACACTGCCTAATGATGTAATAAAACTAATTGAAGCGCAAAAATTAACTGCAGGTCATGCAAAAATTTTAGTTGGCCTTGATAACGCTAGCTTTGTAGCTTCCAAAATAATTGATAAAAAACTCTCTGTTAGACAAACTGAAGCTCTTGTAAGAATATTTAAAAATAAAAGACAAAAATCTAGTATTGGGAAGGATTCGAATATTATTGCTCTAGAATTGTCTATTTCAAATAAAATTGGTCTTAATGTTGATATACAAAATAATAAACGAAATAAGGGAAAAATAAGTTTTGAGTATAAAGATTTAGATCAATTAAATAAAATCGTAGATATAGTCAAATCTAATTATTAAAATTTGCTTTTGATGTATGCAAAATAAAATCTGTAACTAGGTTAATTGATTGATTTATATTTTTTTTAATTTTTAATTCTAACTCCAACAAATCATAAATAAATTTTTTAATCATTATTGAATTCCATAAAAAAATTTGTTTTTTAGTAATTTCTTTATCTTTCCAAAAAATCGGCGGTTTGGCTAAAGATATAGTCAAATCTAAATTGTTATTTATTTCGTACTGCGTTATTAAATTAAGAATTTTTTTTGCTTTATTTAACAGGCTTCTTATAATCAAAATGCAGTCTTCACTCGTAAAATTATTTTCATTAAGGATCTTTATTATTGTTTTTTCATTTTTTGCTAAGCAATTATCTATTAATTCTGAAATTTTATAATTTTCTGTTAAGTTGACCAATTGAGCAAGATTATCAGAAGTTACTTTTTTTCCATTTTTGGAAAATAGTTCAATTTTATTAAGTTCATTTATTAAATTTATCCTATCTCCATTACACTTATTTATTATTAAATTGATATTACTTGAGGAAATTGGGATTTTTTTTTCTTTAAAGAAATTATTAGCTAAAATACTGAGTGTTTTTGCATTATCCTCATAAAAAGCTGTACATATATATTCCTTATTTTTTTCAAATAAGGATCTTAACTTTGATTTTTTTTCTAAATTTTCAGCACTAATAATTAACTTCGTATTACCAATTTCTTTTGTTTCGATTTCATTTATAATTTTTAAAATTTTATCAGAAGCCCTTTTTATTACTAAAATTTTTTCATCATTAAAAAGTGATTCAGATAATATACTTTCGATAAAATCATCTGAATTATTTAAAATTTCTTTCTCCTCATAATTAATCACTTCACTTGTTTTTTTAAATAAATTTTTTATAGTTTCAGATTTTAAACCCTCATTTTTACCATAAAACAATATAAGATTTACCTTATCAAATTTAATTTTATTTAGTTCAAAAGATTTAACAATCACTACAGGCTCAATAATTTTAATATTAATTTTTCTTTAATAGACTCAGCAAAGTTTAATATTATTGTATTTTCATATTTCTTTTGTTCAAATGTATTCGATGTTTTTTTTATATTAAATTTCTCTTCAAAAGATGCATTTTCAATTTTATTTTTATATTTAATTTCAAAATTTGCTTTAACAAAAATTTGATAATTTGTTATAGTTCCACTCGAGTCTTTAGAGATAGTTGATTTTCCAAAATCTGTTTTTATAATTATTTCATATTTTTTTTGAGCCTCATCTTTATTATAAATTTTTAATTCATTCTTAATTAATCGATTAATTTTATCATCTCCTTGCATTTCTAGGATTTCTATTTTCATGTCATTTGAGTTATTTGACTTGTAAATCGGAGTGTATTCACATCCAAATAAAAAAATTAATAAGAAAATTAATAAATTTTTCATAATTATATAATTATATTTAAAATTTTGTTTTTAATGTAAATATTTCTTTTTATATTTTTTCCTTTAATATATTTATTAATACTTTCATCTCTATCAATTAATTTGATTAAATTATCTTCTGATATATCGGGCTCTGTATTAATTAAACCTCGTTTTTTTCCATTAATCTGAATTACTATTTTTATTATTTCCTCTTTTAACAAAGATTTATCATATTTGGGCCATTCTTCTAATTCACATTTAACTAATTTTAAGCATTCATTTGAAAAGTGTGGAATTATTGGCACCATAGTTATTAAGATTTTTCTATAGTTCTTGATTAAAGTGTCTTTTGTGTAATTATTTTTTATTTGATTAAATAAGAATGAATAAATTTCATGTAAATTTGCAACAATTTTATTGTAACTAAAATGGTCTAAATTATCTGTTATCGTTTTTAAAAACTTATTTGTAGTTTTTTCTAATTGGCTATCATGATCTTTCTCATGATTTTTATTAATTTCATCAAGTATTATTGAATTTAAACCCCAAAGCTTTTGAATAAATTTATGTGATGATGCAATCCCTTCTTCTGACCATTGTACATCCTTTTCCGGTGGACTATCTGAAAGAATAAATAATCTTGCAGCATCTGCTCCATAATTTTCAATAATATTTTCAGGATCTATAGTATTTTTTTTTGATTTAGACATAGATTCTGATGGGCCTACAGTAATTGGTTTTGACTTATCTATTTTAAGGTATTTTTTCCCATTTATTGTTTCTATTTCATCAGGGCTAACCCAATTATTTTCTGGATCTTTATATGTTTCATGACAGACCATTCCTTGTGTAAAAAGACCATCGAATGGCTCTAACAAATTAAAATTTTTGTTTTCATATGAAATAGCCCTCATAAAGAATCTTGAATAAAGTAAATGAAGAATAGCATGCTCAACTCCGCCTATATATTGATCAACTGGCATCCAATAATCAATCTCCTCTTTATTAAAACCATATTTTTCCTCTTTAGGAGAACAAAATCTTAAATAATACCAAGAAGAACACACGAAAGTATCTAGGGTGTCGGTTTCTCTGGTTAACTTTCTGCCATCAATTGTTATTTCTCTCCAGTTATTTTCATTGTCTAAAGGGTTTCCATTAACGTTAAGATCAACATTTTCAGGAAGTTTTACTGGAAGCAATTTTTCAGGAATTGGATAAGGTTTTCCGTTTTCATCATAAGCAATTGGAATTGGACAACCCCAATATCTTTGTCTAGATACACCCCAGTCTTTTAATCTAAAATTAATTTGTTTTTTTCCTAATTTTTTTTCTTCCAATATTTCTATAGTTTTTTTAACAGATAAATCTGGCGCTTTAAGTCCATTTAGAAAGTCTGAATTTATTAAAACTCCGGGACCAGGATAGGCTTCAGTTGAAACCTCATAATTGTCATCTTCATTATCTGGTTTCACAACAGTTTTAATGTCAAGATCATATTTTTTGGCAAAATCAAAATCTCTTTGATCGTGTGCAGGACATCCAAATACTGCACCAAATCCATAATCCATTAAAACAAAATTTGCAAAATATACGGGGACTTTTTGTTTTGGATTTAATGGATTAATGGCTTTCAAGTTGGTTTTAAAACCAATTTTTTCACTAACAGCGATAGCTTCTTCAGTAGTTCCAGTTTTAGAACACATTTTCTTGAATTTTATAAATTCTTTATTATTTTTATAAAAATTTGAAATTTCATGATCTACCGAAATCGCAATAAAAGAAAAACCAAAAAGGGTATCAGGCCTAGTAGTAAAACATTTAATCGTTTCTATTGGTAAATCACCCTCTATTTTAAAATTAACTTCGCATCCAAATGACTTACCAATCCAGTTTTTTTGCATTACCTTCACTTTATTTGGCCAATTATCAAGTTTTTCTAAGCCATCTAATAAATCTTGAGAAAATTTTGAAATATTAAAAAACCATTGATTTAATTTTTTTCTTTCAACAATTGCACCAGATCTCCAGCCTTTTCCATCAATTACCTGTTCATTTGCAAGCACAGTTTCATCAACTGGATCCCAATTTACATAATTTTCTTTTCTGTAGACTAATTTCTTTTCATACAACTCTAAGAAAAATTTTTGCTGATGTTTATAATATTCTTCTGAGCATGTTGAAATTTCTCTATCCCAATCTATAGATAAACCAAGTTTTTTTAATTGTGACTTCATTTTTGCAATGTTTGTTTCTGTCCATGTTTTAGGGTCTAAATTATTTTGTTTTGCTGCATTTTCTGCGGGCATTCCGAAAGAGTCCCAACCCATTGGATGAAGAACGTTATAACCCTGGAGACTTTTGTATCTAGCCAAAACATCTCCAATTGTATAATTTCTAACATGTCCCATATGAATTTTTCCCGATGGATAAGGAAACATTTCTAGGCAATAGAATTTTTTTTTATTCTTATCTATTTTTGATGAAAAAGTTTTATTTTTTTCCCAGTGTTGTTGCCATTTTTCTTCAACTGATTTAAAGTTATATCTTTCCACTGATTTGATTAAATTTTAATCTCTTTCGCCAAATTCAAAACCCCTATAAGGTCTGAATTCTTTTTCTTTTTGTTGCTTTGAATAAACTGCTGCTAGTTTTAAAATTTCTTTTTTCAATTCTTTCGATAGAGTACCATCTGACTTTTCAGAAATTTTACATATATCTCTTGTATCACATTTCTTATAAAATATTTTTATATCCAAAGAATCTGATCTCACCTCGTTTGTTAAAAATCTTATGGTAAGTTTTAAGTACTCTTGAGGGTTATTGTCAGAATACCAGTCTGTAATTATAACACCACCACTATAATTAGCAGAAGTTAAAGGCATAAAATCTATTATATCTAATGAGGCTCTCCATAATGCATTTGAACTTGCAAATTCGAAATCCCCACCGCCTTTAGAATTCCCTATACCATCCATTAAACGAAAACCCCTTCCTTCTTCAATATTTTTTTTAACCCTTAATTTTGGGTCTGGCGGATATTTTCTTGCGTCAGCTCCTGGTAATTTGCCATTGCAACTATTTAGAAATAATATTAGGAAGCTAAAAATTGTTAAATGTCTTAGGATTTTCATGTATCTGTTTAAAATTGCTTATTTTTATGATTTTATATATTATTTAACTTAAATTACCATAAATACAGTATTTTAGCCATTTATAGTGTGATAATTATGCAACATTTGATATTTTTTTATGAAATTTTGAGTAATATTAAAAAAATTTATCACCATAAATGCTAATTATCTCAGGTTTATTATTAATAATAACAATTACAAAGGAGTAATTAATATGAACATTAAAAAAATAGGTTTAACTGCTTTAGGTAGTTCTCTAATTGCAACTTCAGCATTTGCTGGTGCATTAGATGTAACTGGTTCAGCAGGTTTTACTTTTGCAAACAGTGACAAATATGACACTGGTAACAATTTCTCAATGACAGACTCAGTAACTTTTTCTGGCGGTGGAGAAATGGATAACGGTTGGAATGTAACTGTTAGCTTTGAACTAGAAGATAACGCTTCATCAGCGTCAGGTAACAACATGGACTCAAGAAGTCTTAAAGTTGATATGGGTGATGCTGGTACATTAACTTTCTCTGGTCACGGCGGAAGTACAGCAGCTTCAGCTGTTGATGATGTAACACCAACTGCTTACGGTGAGTCTTGGGATGTAATTGGTTCAACAACTGCAACTCAAACTAACGGTGGTGCTAACAAACACGGAGCTATTGGTGGATTCGGCGATGATAACATTTTTATGTACAACGCTCCATCTTTAGTTGATGGTCTAGGTCTAAACATATCTTATGTACCATCTCACACTGACAGAGTTGGATCTTCTATCTCTTGGGCTGTTGCTTACACTGGTGTTGAAGGTTTAACACTTGGTTACGCTACAGATAACAATGGTAAAGATGGTTCAGGTGCTACTTTAGAGGAAATCGAAACTACTTTGATGTACGCTACATATGCTTACGGACCAGTAACTATTGGTTACCAAGAAAACGAAGCTGATGGTGCAACTGCATCTAACGATGATGAAATGACTGCTTACGGTGTAACTTATGCTGTAACAGAAGATTTATCAATCGGTTACAACTACTCTGAAATTGATGAAGATACTACTACGTCTACAAACGTACAGGAATCTACAAACATTTCTTTCTCATACACAATGGGATCTATCACAATCGCTGGTGCGTCTGTGAAAATGGATAACATTGGAGAAAATACAAGTGCCATCAATGACAGACAAGGTTACGAAATTGATGTATCATTTGCATTCTAATTTAGTTTAGATTGAAAATTTAAAAGGGCCCCTTTTTAGGGGCCTTTTTTTTATTCGAAATAAGATATTCCAGCAAATTCAGAACTGTTAAAAAGTCCGAGTTTCTTTATATTAGTTTTAGATATTCCACCTAAAGCAACCACTTTTTTTTTTGTAAAATTAGATATCAACTTAAACCTATTAATACCTAAGTAGTTTTTATTTTTTTTAAATACAGATGATAGAAAAATTTTATTAACATTCTGAATTTCTTTGATTTTTATTTCTTTATTATTGTGAGCTGATCCAATTAAACTAAATTTTTTTTTAAGTGAAAAAGCCAAGTGTTGTGTAGATTTATTAAAAGAGGGTATATATGCCCCATCCAGGTCTAGTTTTATTGCAAGTCGAATATTGTTTGATAAAAAAAATTTAATTTTTCTTTTTTTGCAATATTTTTTAATTGTTATAATAAGTTCTTCATTATTTACATCTGAATTATAATTTCTATAAATAACTGTAGTTTGACTATCTAATTTATCAATAATATTTGTTTCAAAATTATTAATAAAGTAATATTTTCTAATCATATATATGGATATTACTGTAAAAAATTTATTAGATATTGAAAATAAAATCAAATCTCATCTAAAAGGTATTGATATAAATAATATTCCAAAAATAATTGCAGTCTCAAAAACCTTTAATATTGGCAAAATTTCACCTCTTATAGAGTACGGTCATGCCGATTTTGGTGAGAATAAGGTACAGGAAGCAGTTGAAAAATGGTCTGAAATTAAAAAAGAAAACTCAAAAATTAAATTACATATGATTGGAAGATTACAAACTAATAAAGTTAAATTTGCTGTTCAAATATTTGATTATATTCATTCTGTTGATAATGAAAAACTTGCTAAAAAAATTGCTGATGAGCAATCTAAGATAAATAAAAAAATTAAAATTTTTTTACAGGTTAATATAGGAGATGAAGATCAAAAATCAGGTATAAATAAAAGAGATTTGAATAAATTAGTTTCATATTGTCAACAGCTTGACTTAGATTTAATCGGTTTAATGTGTATACCACCTATAAATAGTGATTCTGAGATTTACTTTAATGAGATGAAACAACTTAACTACAGTATGGGATTTAAAGAATTGAGTATGGGGATGTCCTCAGATTATATTCAAGCAGTGAAAAATTCATCGACATATGTTAGAATTGGATCTAATATTTTTGGTCAAAGATTTTAAAAAATTTTAATTTTTGTATTTTTTTTAATCAGCTTTAACATTATTAAATAATCTTTTTCTTTTAAAGCGATACATCCAGCGGTTGGGCTATAATTTTTTGTTAAGTGAATAAAAATACAACTTCCTTTTCCAGGAATAGGTTTTTTATAATTATACTTTATTGGAATCAATAAATTGTACTTGTAATCTTTTCTTTTTAATTTTTCGTGTTTTATTTTTTTATTTACATTTATAAATTTGTTATATTTTTTTGGAAAATTAATATCGTCACACCAACCCATAGAAGATTTAATTTCAATACATTTCAATGAAGTAACTGGCTTTTTTATACGATCTCTTCTGTAGTAAAGGTCCCCAATCTCAAATATTCCTTTTGGAGTTTTTTTATCTCCCTCTTTTTTATTGGTTGTTGAACCTTTTTTACCAATACAACAAATAAATTTAAATTCCTCTATTTGAAGAGTGTATTTATTTTTTACAAAAATTGTCATATTCTAATTAAATGAGTAGTCAAAATCTTATAATTTATAAGTATAATTCTTTATATCATATTCTTGAGGAACTTGGTTTAGATTTAAACTTTGAGATAACATGCATAAATGATGAAAATTTATTAAATGATAAGGTTAAAACTTTAAATAATTATCTTATTTTATCAGATAAAAAAAATTTAAATATTAGTAACCAAATTATTTTAGACAATGTGCCAGTTAAAATTTATAGATTAGTTGAAAGGATCAACATTGAGTTTTTAAAATTACAGTTTAACAACCAATCTCAGTTTAAGATAAATGATTATGTCATTGATTTAAATTCTAGAAAAATGACTTCAAGTAAAACTAAACTTAAATTAACTGAAAAAGAAATTAATACAATTATTTATTTATCAAAAATGAACAAACCTGTGAGTATAGATGAGCTACAAGAGAATGTTTGGAGCTATCAATCAGATATTGAAACTCATACAGTTGAGACCCATATTTATCGTTTAAGAAAAAAAATTTCTAATTCTTTTGATGATAATGAATTTATAGTTAGTAAAAAAAATGGTTATCAAATCAAATAAAAAAAATCCAATTACAAAAGATCTTTTTACAAAAAAATATAAACCAAAAATAGTTAAGCCAAAAAAAGGTAAAGGAAGCTTTAGGAGAAAAAAAAAATAATTTTAGAGTCTTGCACCAATTTGTTGAATTACTTTTGAAGACATTTCAGTGCCTTTTATTAGACTTTCTCTGATTGATAGGTCGTTAATATAACCATTTAAAAAACCAGCAGCAAAAAGATCCCCAGCTCCAGTTAAGTCTATTATTTTAAGATCTTTTTTAATTCCAATCTCAAAAATTTCTTTACCATGCACTGCAACAGCCCCTTTTTCTCCTCGAGTGATCACTACCAATTTATTTAGGTTTCTTGCAAAATTTATTACGTCATTAAAATTTTTAGCTTCAATTAATGAAGTAATTTCTTGTTCGTTAGCAAAAGTAATATCAAGTTTGTTTTTTACTAATTCTAAAAAATGAGTTTTATGTCTGTCTACACAAAATTGATCAGAGAGTGACATAGCTACTTTATTTGCATTATTAATCGCTTTATCAAATGCTTTTTTTGGTTCACCTTCATCCCACAAATAACCTTCTAGAAAAATTATTTCACTTTTTTTAATTGCATCAATATCAACATCCTTTTCGTTGATTTTTCCTGCGGTACCTAAGAAAGTACACATTGTTCTTTCTGAGTCTGGAGTAACTAAGATCAAGCATGTTCCAGTTGGAAGATCTTCTTTTTTTTTAGAATAAAAGTATTCTACATTCTCTTTTTTTAAGCCCTCCTCATATTTAGTTCCAAAATCGTCAGCAGAAACTTTTCCTATAAAACCAACCTTATCACCAAGCTGTGACATACCAACTATAGAGTTCGCAACAGATCCCCCAGAAACAGTTTTTTCAATTTTAAGATTTGTTAATAAATTTTTAAATTCATCCTTATCAAGAATTAATTTCATTGTACTTTTTGTAAGATTTTTATGATTAATAAAACTATCATCAACTTTACAGATTACATCTACAATAGCATTTCCAATACCTAAAACTTTCATACTAAGCTTTTTTTGTAATAACAGGTTTTTTTCTGTCTGGATAGCATGTAGTGCATATTTTACAAGTTAAACCATAGCATTCTCTTGCTTTACAGTATTCTCTCCCATAAAAAATTATTTGTAAATGAAGTTTGGACCAATTTTTTTTAGGAAATATTCTCTTTAGATCTTTTTCAGTTTGAATTACATTTTTCCCATTTGTTAAACCCCATCGTTGAGCAAGTCTATGAATATGAGTATCAACTGCAAAAGCTGGATATCCAAAGCCTTGAGACATTACTACGCTTGCTGTTTTGTGTCCTACACCTGGTAATTTTTCAAGTTCCTCAAAGGTTTTAGGTACTTTACCCTCATGTTTTTCTAACACTTGTTTTGACATTAAGTAAATACTTTTGGCTTTAATTCTAAAAATTCCAATCTTCTTAATTAATTTTTCAATTTTTTTTCTACCTAATTTTACAAAGTGTTCTGGTTTATAATATTTTGGATATATATTCTTTGTTACATTGTTAACATTCACATCAGTGCATTGTGCAGAAAGTAGTACAGAAATTAATAGTGTGAAAGTATTTTTACTTTTAAGAGGAACAGGCGCTTTAGGGTAAATTTTATTTAAAGTTTTAATAATGATTTTTGCTTTTTGTTTTTCATTCATTATGAAAAATTAAGCAAATCTCTCATAGAATATAAACCTGGTTTTTTTTTCATTAACCATTTAGAAGCAGTTAAAGCTCCATCCGAGTAAAGCGCTCTATCAAAAGCCTCGTGGTTTAATGTAATTATTTCTTTACCACTTGAGAAATTTACTTCATGTTCACCAATTATTTCGCCTTTTCTAATTGAATTAAAATTAATCTTTTTCCCATAAGGAAATGATTTTTTGTTTAAGAATTTTTTGCCCATTAAATTATATAAGTTTTTATTTTTTCCATCTGCAATCCCCTTACCAAGCATCAATGCAGTACCAGATGGATAGTCTTTTTTATGTTTGTGATGCACTTCAAATATCTTACTTAGGTATTCATCATTTAACGATTTTGATGCAATCTCGGTTAAATACATTAATAAATTAACACCTAAACTCATATTTCCTGCTTTTAAAATAGGTATTTTTTTTGAATATTTTTTAATTTGATTTTCTTGGTTTCTAGTAAATCCTGTTGTACCGATTACTACTTTTTTCTTAAGTTTTGATGCTATTTTGAGTATTTCAAGCGTACAATTTGGTACTGTGAAATCAATAATTATATCAGTTTTTTTAAAAGCCTTGTCAGAATTTAATTCAGGTTTAACTCCATTAAACTTTTTATTTATTAATCTATTTTCAGTGAGTGTAACTAGTTTAAAATTTTTATTTTTCTTTGAAGACTTAATTAATTGCTGTCCCATTCTTCCCATGCACCCAGAAATAGCTAAATTAATTTTTTTCATAATTATTTAATAAATTACTATAAATATTTTCTAAATTTTTTGTAAAATTATAACTATCAAATAATGAAGTTTTTTTAATAGAATTTGCAAGTTTTTTTCTTATTGAATTAAAGTAATTACTAGATTCTGCTATTTTTACAGCTAAATTTTGATATTCGATTATATCATTTGTTACTAAATCATTTAACTCAACTTGATTTAAAATACTAGAAGCAACTCTTGATGGAAAGCTTTTTCCTTTAATCGTAATTATTGGCAAATTCATACGAATAGCATCACTTGCAGTTGTATGAGCACCATAAGGATAAGTGTCAAGAAAAAGATCAGCAAGTTGAATTCTCTTTAAATGTTCATTTATAGGCAAAGGTTTAGTAAAAATAATTCTGTTTTTATCTAAATTTTTTTTTTCTAAAATTTTATTTAAATTTTCAACAACAATTTGATTGTTATTTAATATCCATAAAACAGTATTTTTTGTTTTATTTAATATCTCTAGCCACACTTCAAAAATTTGAGGCGTAATTTTATAGTTTGTATTAAAATTACAATATACAAATGAGTTCTCTGGTAATCCAAAATCTTTTTTTTCAAATTTTTTTTCTGTGATTTCTCTTTTATTAATATTTGCTTGATAACAATTTTTTGTATAAATTACTTGTTCTGAATAATTTCTTTTTTGATTTTCTGGTATTACAATTTTATCAGCAATTATATAATCTATGTTTTTAGTACCCATAGTACCAGGATAACCTAGAAAATTTATTTGGATTGGCGCGCACCTGTTTAAAAAAATTTTGGGCCGTGAAATTTCAGTAAATCCACTTAAATCAATTGCTATATCTATGCCTATTTTTCTTGATAAATCGACCACTTCTTGATCAGACATATTATCTAAATGAATAATATCTTTAAAATATTCTTTTAAATTACGATTCCAATTATCTTCTTTATGTTTATAAATTGAAAATGCATAGTAATCAAAATTACTATTATTTTGGTTTTTAAATACATCTAAAAGCAGATGCATTACTGGATGATCTTTAAAATCTCCAGAAAAATAAGCTATTTTGGGTTTTAAATTGTTTTTATTACTAAACTTAAAATTCTCTTGTAAATCTTTTGAAATATTTTCAATATAATTTTCAGCAGCTTTTTTTTGTAAGTTTGGATTATCAAGTACACAGTTTAGAATAAATGGATCAATTATTTTTTTCTCTTCAATATAATTAATGATTTTTAATTTTAAATTTTCATATTCATCCCAATCACATATTTTCATTTTAGTAAAAAAAATATCATTTATTAACTCTGAGTAGTTTGGATCAAGATCATTTATTTTTTTAAAAATATTTAATGCATTTTTATACTCTCTGTTTTTACTGTAAAGATTGCCTAAATTTTTTAGAGCATTAATATATTTAGGATTAATTTCTAATGATTTTTTATAATTAATAATTGCAAGATCATTTTTTTTTGAATTTAAATAAATATTTCCCAAGTTATTATAAGCTTCAAAATTATATGGGTCTTTTTTTAATAATTGTTCAATAATTTCAATGGCTTTAGTGTGGTTTTTAAGTTTTCCAAAACAAACAGCCAGGTTATTTTTTGCTTGATTAAAATTTGGTTCAATTTTTAAAAGTTTTTGATAAATTTCTATCGCTTCATTGTACCTGTTTAACTCAAAGTAAGCACCTGCCAGATTGTTAAAAGTTGCAATATGATTGTCATTAATTTTTATCGCTTTTTCAAAATATGTTATTGCTTTGTCAGGTTTTTTTGTTTGAACATAACATGTTCCAATTAAGTATAGTAAATTAAAATTTTCACTTTGATCAGAAAATAATTTTAAATAAATTTTTAAAGCTTTATCTATCTTATTTTTTTTATGAAAGTTAAAAGCTATATTGAATTTATCATTAAAATTTTTCACTAAATTTTCCAGAA
This sequence comes from uncultured Pelagibacteraceae bacterium, assembly GCA_902558545.1. Classification (GTDB taxonomy): domain Bacteria; phylum Pseudomonadota; class Alphaproteobacteria; order Pelagibacterales; family Pelagibacteraceae; genus Pelagibacter. Next base: position 37,736 of record CACEEJ010000008.1, read on the forward strand.
ATTTTTAGCTTTTTCAAAAAATTTCTTAATACTTGGATTTGATTTATCATTTTCAATTTTTCTAAATTGCTCCAGTAATTCTCTTTGTTTTTTATTTAAATAAACTGGCACTTCTGTTTTAACTTGAACGTATAGATCACCAAAATCACCTCTTCTCATGAATGGCATTCCTTTACCCTTTAATCTGAATTGTTTTCCATTTTGAGTTCCATCAGGAATTTTTATTTTTGCTTTTCCACCATCAATTGTTGGTATTTCAATAGTTGTCCCCAAAGCAGCATCTGCAAAAGAAACTGGAAATTCAAAAAACAAATTTTCATCTGATCTTTTAAATAAGTTGTGAGAGTTAACATTAATAAACAAATAAAGATCACCAGTTGCTCCACCCCTAGTTCCTGCTTCGCCTTTACCTGCAAGCCTTATTCTTGTTCCGTCATCCACACCTTTTGGAATTGTTACAGATATTCTTTTAGATGCTTGTTTTTTACCTTGACCATTACAATCATTACATGGGTTAGTAATTTCTTCTCCATTTCCATTACATTGAGGACAGGTTTGTTGAACAGTAAAGAAACCCTGATTAGATCTTATTCTTCCATTACCCCCACAGTACGAACATCTGTCTGGAGAGTAACCTGGTTTTGATCCATTACCTTTACAAGTACCACACTGTTCAGATGTTGAGAATTTAATGTCCTGTTTTTTCCCGTGATAAGCTTCTTCTAAAGAGATAGATAAATCATACCTTAAGTCAGAACCTCTATTATTTGATTTTCTGCTTCTTGATCGTCCTCCTCCTCCAAAATCTCCAAAAAAATCTTCAAATATGTCTGAAAAATCTGCTCCACTAAATCCACCAAATCCTCCACCTGGTCTTCCACCACCATTTTCAAAAGCTGCATGACCAAAGTTGTCGTAGTTTTGTTTCTTCTCTTTGTCTGAAAGAATTCCGTAGGCTTCACTAGCTTCTTTGAATTTTTCTTCTGCTTTGGAATCTCCTGGATTTTTATCAGGATGATATTTAACAGCTAACTTTCTGTATGCAGATTTTAATTCTTCAGGGCTTGCGCTTTTATTAACTCCAAGGACATCGTAATAGTCTCTTTTAGCCATCAAATTACTCCAGACAATTAAATGTCAGTTTAAGCGCTTTTTTCTTTATTCTCGTCTTTTACTTCTTCGAAATCAGCATCAACAACATTCTCGTCTTTTTTACCAGCATCATCTCCACCATCATCTTTTCCAGAATCAGGTTTTGCATTTTGTTGTGATTTATAGATTGCTTCACCAAGTTTCATTGAAGCTTGAACTAAAGTTTCAGTTTTTTTCTTAATATCTTCAATATCTTCGCCTTTTAAAGCTTCTTTTACAGCAGTTGATGCATCTTCAATTGCTTTTTTCTCTGCATCAGAAATCTTTGATCCATGCTCTTTTAAATTCTTTTCAGTAGAGTGAATTAAAGTATCTGCTTGGTTTCTAACATCAACCGATTCTCTTTTCTTTTTATCAACTTCTTTATTAGCTTCTGCATCTTTAACCATTTTATCAATTTCTTCATCACTTAGCCCACCTGAAGCTTGGATTTGAATTTTCTGTTCTTTACCAGTTCCCTTATCTTTTGCTGAAACATTTACAATACCATTAGCATCAATATCAAATGTAACTTCAATTTGAGGCACTCCTCTTGGTGCTGGCGCAATACCCACTAACTCAAAATTTCCTAAAGCTTTATTGTCAGCAGCCATTTCTCTTTCACCTTGTAGAACTCTAATAGATACAGCTGGCTGATTATCTTCTGCAGTTGAAAACACCTGACTTTTTTTAGTTGGTATTGTTGTGTTTTTATCAATCAGTTTTGTAGAAACCCCACCAAGTGTTTCGATGCCAAGTGATAGTGGAGTTACATCTAATAAAAGTACATCTTTAACATCTCCTTGCAAAACACCTGCCTGAATAGCAGCACCCATGGCAACAACTTCATCTGGGTTTACACTTTTGTTAGGATCTTTCCCAAAAAAGTTTTTTACTTCTTCAATTACTTTCGGCATTCTAGTCATACCACCAACCATAACCACTTCATCAATTTCACTTGCAGAGACTCCAGCATCTTTTAAAGCTGTCTTGCATGGAGGCATTGTTCTAGCAATTAAATCCTCAACTAAAGCTTCAAGTTTAGCTCTAGTCATTTTTAAATTAATATGTTTGGGACCTGTTTTGTCTGCTGTAATAAAAGGTAAATTTATGTCTGTTTGTTCCGCAGATGATAATTCAATTTTTGCTTTTTCTGCAGCTTCTTTTAATCTTTGCAAAGCAAGCTTATCTGACTTAAGATCAATTCCATTATCTTTCTTAAATTCAGAAATTAAGTAATCAACAATAGCATTATCAAAATCTTCACCACCTAAAAAAGTATCTCCATTAGTTGATTTAACTTCAAATACACCATCGCCCAATTCTAAGATAGAAACATCAAATGTTCCTCCACCTAAATCATATACAGCAATTTTTTTATTTTGTTTTTTGTCTAAACCATAAGCTAGTGATGCAGCGGTTGGTTCATTTATAATTCTCAATACCTCTAATCCAGCAATTTTTCCTGCGTCTTTAGTTGCTTGTCTTTGAGCATCGTTAAAGTACGCTGGAACTGTAATTACAGCTTTAGTTACTGCTTGACCTAAATATTTTTCAGCTGTTTCTTTCATTTTTTGTAAAATGAATGCAGATATTTGAGAGGGTGAATATTTCTCACCTTTAGTTTCAATCCAAGCATCTCCTTTTTCCGAGTTAACTATTTTAAAAGGTGCAGCTTCAACATCTTTTTTCACTGTTGGGTCATCAAAATTTCTACCAATTAATCTTTTAACAGCGAAGATAGTATTTTCAGGATTTGTAACAGCTTGCCTTTTCGCAGGTTGTCCAATTAATTTTTCGTTTTCATCTGTAAATGCTACAACTGATGGAGTGGTTCTTGCTCCCTCAGCATTTTCTAAAACCTTAGCTTGTGTCCCTTCCATAATGGCAACACATGAATTTGTTGTTCCTAAGTCTATTCCAATTATCTTGCTCATAATATTAATGTCTCTCTTCCGTCATATAGGGTTTAAATGTGAAACTACAAGTTGATCTCATAACTATTTATTTTCTGGATTTTCTTGATTTTCCTTAGTTTTTTCCTCTTTAACTGTAACTTTTTTTGACACTCCTACTAATGAAGGTCTAAGTAATCTGTCTTTTATAGTAAAGCCTTTTTGAATTTCCTGAATTATTGTTCCAGGTTCTTTAGTATCGTCTTCAATTTCCATCATTGCTTGATGAAAGTTTGGATCTAGTTTTTTGTTAAGGCTATCAATAGGTTTAATGTTATTTTTTTCGAATATTGAGATTAAATCTTTTTTAATAATATCTAAATGTTCTAATGTTTTATTTAATGCTTCAGTTTCCTTTAACTTATCGTCACTTTCAAGTATATGTTTTGACCGATCCAAGTTATCAATCAAATTTAATGCTTCTTTAGCGAAACTATAGCCACCATATTCAAAAGCATCCTCTTTTTCCTTTTCAAATCTTCTTCTTTGATTTTCCATTTCAGCAAAAGTTCTCGCCACTTTATCCTCAAGTTCAGCAATTTTTTCTTCTGGAGTTAGTTCTTTGATTTCTTCTTTAGGCCCTTGGTCTGTTTCTTGCTTATTTTCTTCGACTAAATTTTCTTCAGATTTCTCATTTTCTTTTACTGTATCTTGGTCTTGATCCGCAGAAGTG